>JANMEI010000622.1:0-3964 GCA_031376865.1 Acidimicrobiia bacterium
GAGATACGCACCAGGCCGAAGTGTGTTTTACCAAACCAACATCGCTGTGTTGAAAGCGGCCCAGAAACATCGACACGGTTTGATTGGCTGGCGGAAACTGCAGGTCGCCTCCCGATAACCGGGTCAACTCGGTCCATGGCAGCAGAACCTCTGCAGTCCAACCTGTACTCAGATGACTTGGGTCATTCAGCACACCATCGATATGCACATGAGCCTGAAGCCCGGGGAAATCATATGCGCGGTGAGCAATTCTGACACCGCGTGGGTGGGTCCCTTCCCAGAATGACTCGGGTCGGCGATCAAAGTCACCGGCGAAGGTGAACACGTGAGGGTTGATGATGGACCACGACGGATCCTGTGCAAACGGTGATTGGCTGAACGAGTCTCGCCACACATGCATCACCTCATAGATGGTGCCAGCGGCGTTGATCTCGAACTCGTAGTAGCCCCAGCCAAAGTCGATGAAGAACTCGACATCGTTGTCTTGGAACACGATGCCGTCACGGTTGAAAATCGTTGCGGTTGGATGCGGATCTTCAATACGAAAACCGATCACTAGGCCGTAGGGATGCGCCACCACTGCGGCCCTGGTGTCATACAACGCTCGGGCGCCGGTCTCCATGTCAACAAAGACAGGAGACCACTCGGCGTCGGTCCATACCGCGGAGTTCAGTCGTCCGTCAAGATCGAGCTGGGCGTTGCTTGTAGTGGCCCGGAGTGGTTCACTAGCCATGTCAGCGCAGCTCGATTCGCAGATCGTCTCCCAGGCGAGTGACTCGACTCATCCGGCCCCGCCACACATCACCGATCGTCGATGCCCCTGGACCGCGAAAGACTCCAAGCGCGTCGTCGCCACCGAACAACACCGGAGCCACGTACAGCACGTAACGATTCACCAGACCAGCGTTGTGGAATGCATGAGCAACGGTGGCGCCGCCTTCGACCATCACCGACAACACGCCGCGATGACCCAAATCGGTCAGCACCTCGGGTAACGGCCCAGACAACTCGACGCACGGGTGAACGTTGGCGCCGTCGGGTGCTTTGCCAAGCACAACGCGCATCGGGTCGGGCCCAACCGCATCGCGAACCGTCAGCGTTGGATTGTCAGCGCGAACAGTTCCGGCACCAACCAAAATCGCATCATGATCGGCGCGCAGACGATGTGCGTCGCGACGAGCTTCATCTCCCGTGATCCACTGGCTGCTGCTGTCGGGCGCAGCGGTTCGGCCATCAAGTGACATCGCTAGCTTCAGCGTGACAAACGGTTGCCCGGTGCGCCGATGGTGCAGGTAGGTTTCCAACTGGTCAGCAACTTCTCGCTCACCAACCCCCTCTTCGACGACCACCCCCGCTGCACGCAGTCTGTCGTTGCCAGTCCCCGCAACCAACGGGTCAGGGTCGATCAGAGCAACGATGACGCGAGCGATACGTGCACTGATGATCGCTTGGGTACAGGGGCCGGTTCTCCCCGTATGGTTGCATGGTTCGAGCGTTGTCGCCAACGTTCCCCCAACCACGTCGGCTCCTGCATCGGCTGCCGCTCGTAATGCCATCACTTCCGCATGCGCACCGCCAGGTGGCTGCGTATGGCCCACAAACACCTGGCCAGTTCGGGTTCTGATGGCAGCACCAACCCCGGGGTTGGGCGACACGCTGCGTTGGATACCAAAGGCTGCCGCGACTGCTGCGGCCATCAACTCGGCGTCAGTATCCACACGGGTCAGTATTCACGCAAGACAAGCGCAGTGGCGATTGCCGCAGTTGCTGCTTCGTGACCCTTGTCTTCCTTGGACCCGGGAAGACCGGATCGTTTGAATGCTTGCCGCTCGGTGTCGCACGTGAGGAGCCCGAAACCGATAGGGATGCCTGTCTCGGTGGCCACCTTGGTGATGCCAAGTGTGGTTCCTTGGCAAACGAAGTCAAAATGCGGCGTCATTCCACGCACCACCAGACCAAGTACGACGATCGCGTCGAACTGTTTGCTGCGGGCCAATCGTGCCGCCGCTACAGGTAGTTCAAAAGCACCCGGGACGTGGAACACAACCGGATCGTGATTCAGTCCGGCATCGCGACAGCCTCGTTGAGCGCCATCGAGCAACGCAGCCATCAACTCGGCATGCCATTGCGCCACCACAATGGCTACCCGAAGCGATGCGGCCGCAGCCTTATCGATGTTGATGATTGGCGCGCCCTCCCCGCTCATGCGGAAACTCGCTTCATCCGAGGTTTCCCTCGATCAGATGACCCATACGGTCGCGCTTGGTGCGCAGATAGGTGGAGTTCTCGGGAGTGATGCGGCTCGGCATCGAGACGCGTTCAGTGATGTCGAGACCAAACCCGTCGAGGCCGCCGAACTTTGACGGGTTGTTGGTCATGAGGCGCATGGTGGTAACGCCAAGGTCTGTGAGGATTTGCGCGCCAATGCCGTACTCGCGCGAATCGACCGGCAGACCCAGTTTGGTGTTGGCATCGACAGTATCTTCACCCTGTTCCTGCAACGTATAGGCACGTAGCTTGTGACCAATGCCGATGCCGCGCCCTTCGTGTCCACGCAGATACACCACTACCCCGCTGCCGTTGTCGTCAATCATCTTCATGGCATCGTGTAGCTGAGGGCCGCAATCGCATCGCAGCGACCCAAACACGTCGCCGGTGAGGCATTCACTATGTACTCGTACCAACACATCTTTGCGGCCCGCAACGTCGCCCTTCACGAAAGCAAGGTGCTCGGTGTCGTCAAGCAACGACGTAAAGGCATAACACGTGAAGTCGCCGTAGTCCGTTGGAATGGTGGCTTCACTAAAGCGCTTCACCAGTTTTTCGGTGCGGCGGCGGTAGCGGATCAGATCGGCAATCGTGATCATTAAGAGGCCGTGCTTGGCGGCAAACTCTTCCAGCTCTGGCCCCCGAGCCATGCCCATTTTTTTGGCGTCGGTGATTTCGCACAGCACGCCCGCTGGTTCCATCCCGGCCAGCCGGGCCAGGTCAACTGCTGCTTCGGTATGCCCGGCCCGTTTCAGGACGCCACCCGGAGCGGAGCGGAGCGGACAAATGTGGCCGGGACGCGCTAAGTCACCAGGGCGGGTGCGTGGATCAACCAACGATGCAATGGTTGCCGACCGATCGTATGCACTGATACCGGTTGTGGTTCCGTAGCGATAATCAACGGTGACGGTGAACGCGGTGCGGTGGCTTTCGGTGTTGGAGAGCACCATCAAGGGAAGATCCAGTTCGTCGCACCGCTCGCCGGTCAACGTGGCACAGATGTAACCCGACGTGTGTTCCAAGAAGAACGCGATCTTCTCGGGCGTGACGGCCGAAGCCGCCATGATGAGGTCGCCCTCGTTCTCGCGGTCCTCGTCGTCCAACACCACCACGATCTCTCCACGAGCGATTGCAGCGATTGCGTCTTCGATTGCGGCCATAGCCATGGTGATCAGTCTTTCGTCTTGGGAAGGTGAGCAACGAGCAGCTGCTCGGCGTACTTTGCCATCACATCGACCTCTAAGTTGACGCGAGCGCCAATCCCTTTGCGGCCAAACGTGGTGACTTCAATGGTGTGAGGAATCAGGGCCACAGTGAACCCATCCGCGTTCGGCTTGACGACCGTGAGGCTACATCCATCGATGGTGATGGAGCCCTTCTCGACGACGTACTTAAGCAGATCCCTCGGCATCTGAATCTGCAAGTCGGGCGCCGGGTTGACGATCGTGCCCACCGCATCGACGTGGCCTTGCACGAGGTGACCGCCGAGGCGATCAGCAAGGCGAACGGGGCGTTCGAGGTTGACCATGTCGCCTACCTGCACGTCGGCCAGGTTGGTGCGGTCGAGCGTTTCCTGCACAGCGTCGGCCTGCCACCACCCGTCGCCGGATTGGGTGAGGGTCAGACAACAGCCGTTGACCGCTATGGAGGCGCCAGGGCCCGACTCTTCGAGCACGGTCGAGGCCTTAAATCGGAA
>JANMEI010000670.1:0-2485 GCA_031376865.1 Acidimicrobiia bacterium
ATCATACTTTCTGTACTTCTAGTTCGTGTTTATAGTCGTCTTATATTAAGTAGTATTAGGAGAAGATTTGTATGGAACATATGATCAGCTCGACTCGACTTTTCATATCAATCGAGAGGCCATCCGCTGACACCAGGTACGACACCAGCACATTGTCGTTGTCTTTCTTCGAGTGAAAAAAGAACACCCGGCGATCAGTGGGATAGTTCGGATGAAAGGCCAATCCAAGCAAACCTTGTTCGATACTTCCAGACTTAATGATTGCCCTCAGATTGGCGAACGGCTGCTTCGCAAGTTTGCCCGCTTGCGCGACCCGAACAGTGCCGATCCGCTCCACGATGTAGACACGGCCGTCAGGTTGCGGTGCCAGCACTTCGACAGGCCCGTTCAATCCGGTTGCGATCGGTTCGAGCTTGAGACCCTTGAGCGGTGACGACGGTTTTGTCACCGGCACCGTCGTCGAAGTTGTGACAAGCGTTGCTGTTGTCGAAGACGTCGGCGCTGGTTGTGAAGCCGACGACACCACTGCCGGAACAATTGCCGCGACGACCAACAACCCGGTCATGGTCAACTTGGTCACATGTTTGATCATGTTTTAGCCTGCCACACGTTCAGCATTGGCGGTCGCCTGAAGGTGATGGAGGTACGCCACTCGAACCGCCAACACCGTTCGCAATTCTTCTGATACGTCCGAGGCAAACTCTTCGCGATAGGTCGAGTCGGTAACCAAATAGACGGTAAACGCCAGGCCGGCAAACGATGCCAGGAAACCAGCGACACGAAGCAGTTCTGTGGTGAGAGCAAACGTTGATGATCCCCAGGTTGCCGACACCACGACATGAGGCTGAAACCCAAGCCACGACGCGACTGTTTCTGGTTGAACGGCGACAATGCCGAGCAGCACGAAGAACGCATACACAGCGCTTGCTACCAGCGTGATCTGAACTGCCTGGGTGGCCAGCGCCATCACCACTAAATTGGTCCGTTGACCTCGATTGCGAGTTGGTTCAGGCGGATCTCCTTGATCGGGCATCGATACCCGTCGGGCTGGGGTTGCATCGACCACCTCGCGAACCTCTGTCCACGTATGAAACTGCTCAACCTGCGCAACTTCCCCGGGGACACGAGTGAGGAGAAACAATCCACCAACCAGGACGAAGAGTCCGACCGTTGCTACTTGCGATGCTCCAGCGAGCCGAGAAGACAACTGCCATGACTCAGCGCCGATAAACAACGAAACCGTGATGAGCAGCAGAAGAGGAATAGCTCGGCTGCTCAGTTTGCCGATTAAGCGCGCTTGCTCACCGAAATTTCGAAGTACATAACGAACAACTGATACGAGCCCATACGAAGTGGCGATGTACAGCAGGAACAACAGCACCACACCGCCAGCGATGCTCACCAGCGCCCGCACGATGTTGCGATCCAAGATGTACGACAGCAACCCGGGGGTAATGGCGAACAATCCGAGTTCAAGCGTTCCGATCGAATCGGGAAGCGCGAACCACCTCCGACGACGAACCCGGTTGGTCAACACCCACAACGCCACAACTGCCCCTACTGCGCCCAAGAGGGCGAGCGCTCGTACGTCATCGACAAGTCCAACTTCGAGGCCGAGCCCTATTACCCACAGGACAATTAACGCGGGGAATGCTCGGGTCCAGACGTTGGTGGTCGCCCGGTAGCCGTCAATGAAGTGCGGCGCGCCCCGGTGCAGCAGCCAGGCTTCGATATCGGCCCGGACCGGATCGGCAATTGGCGGTGTCCGCTGCAATCGTTCAACGAATGACTTTCGTGACATTCCCGTGCCTTCCCGCTCTTCCGAAGCGCTCTGAGGTGCACAACTCTATGGGCGTTGGGTGATCTTGACGTGCTTTGGCCGAGTAGGTCGCAAGGGGGTGTACGGTCCCTATAGGTTCCCGTTCAGTTCGAGCGGGCACAACGTGGAGGTACACAATGGGCATTCTGGACAAAGCCAAAGATCTCGCCGGTCAAGCAGGCGACATGGTCGACAAAGCCAAAGATGCCGTCGCTGATCATGGCGACAAGCTTCCTGGCGACCTTGGCGACAAGGCAGCTGACGCTGTCGAGACCGTCGAAAACATCACCGACAAGATTCCTGGCCAAGGCTGATCAAGCTTTCCGCCTGCAACGTGGCCCACGCTCGTTCGAGCGTGGGCTTTTTGTTTTCCTCGGTCAGTTTCGTGTGTAGTCAGTTTCGTGGGTATTCAGTTTCGTGTGGTTTCACTGTCATAGGGTCCTGTCACACTGATCCCATGACCGATTCGATCTCCGCAGCCACCGATCAACATCTCACTTCGGTCATAGCGCGCATGGCGGGGCCATCGGCCCAACCACGCGACGATCAACGAGCAGCGGTGGCGGCGTTGGTAGATCAGCACCGCCGCGTCTTGGTAGTGCAGGCCACCGGCTGGGGGAAATCTGCGGTTTACTGGGCGGCCACCACTGCGCTTCGAGCAACTGG
>JANMEI010000731.1:0-3390 GCA_031376865.1 Acidimicrobiia bacterium
CCAAGGTGCAGCGAATCTGATTTTGGTCCCCGGTAACCGTTACACCGGCGCGTGGTCGTGGAACGTATCTGACTCGAATGGCGAATCAAACGCCAAAGCGATGCTCAAGATCAAAGATCCGTACAACTGGTTTTGGTTCGACGTTCATCAGTACCTGGACAAAAGTGGTTCAAGCGTGCCCAACGAGTGTGGTGACTTCAGCATCATTGGCAAAGAACCGCTCAAGATCTTCACGCAGTGGCTCAAAGACAACAACAGGAAGGGTTTCCTCGGCGAGTTTGGGATTGCTGCCAACCCCGGTTGCAACGCAGCGTTTGCCGACATGATGAAGTACGTCGAAGACAACGGTGATGTCTGGCGAGGGTGGACCTATTTCGCAGCGGGCCCATTCGATACTCCGCTTCGGGAAGGGTTCACTCTCGAACCAGTCAACGGACGCGACGCCAGCCAATTCAACATACTCAACAAGTACCTACCGGGTCAGCGCTAGTCCTCTGCGGACCGGAGCTATAGCTGGCTCTACGGGCCAGCTATTGCGTCACCGGGCAGCGGTTGATCTGTGTACAGAGAATTCTGGAAGCGACGCATCCCTGACAGCCAACGATCCACATCACCCGCTTTGCGACTGAGGTAGGTACCAACCTCGGGATGCGGCAACACGTGGAAGGTTTCGCTACGAATTGCATCGATGCACTGACGGGCAACATCGTCGGCGGTGACCACACCATCGGCTCCGGCAACACCGCTGCCCATACCGTCCCCATCGGTGCCACCAAAGTCAGGACTATTGGTCACGATGTTGGTGGCCACTGCTTGCGGGCACAGCACCGATACGCGAATGCCCTGATGATGATGTGTGATCGACAACCATTCCGCTAACGACACGGCCCCGTGTTTGGTGATGGTGTACGCCATCGACCCAATTTGCGTCATCAATCCAGCTGCGGAGGCGGTGTTCAGTAGGTACCCACTTCCGTTGGCAATCATCGATGGCAGCACCGCGCGCGCTGCATAGATATGCGACATCACATGGACCTCCCACATCTGCTGAATGCGGTCATTGCTGTCTTCCAGTCCGCCGACAGTCACGTACCCGGCGTTCGATGCAAACAATCCAATCGGTCCGTGCGCTGCGAGCGTCTCTTCCACGAGGCGCTGAATCGCTCCTTCGTCTCGCACGTCGAGGCCAACACCGGTCCCACCAATTTCAGCAGCGACGCGCTTGGCTTGTTCTTCGTTCAAGTCGGCCACCACGACGTGACGCGCCCCCTCGGCATGGGCTGCACGGGCCAACGCCTCTCCGATACCCGATCCCCCACCGGTAATGACAACAACCTGATCACGAAGCTCCATAGCTAGGCACACTATGTGGCCAGATGGTGCCGTGTCGTATCGGCATGCCGTTGGGGCTCTACGCTTCTGACTCATGACTGCAACCACCTCAGGACTTGTATGCGGCCACCATCACCTGTACTCAGCATTGGCCCGAGGAATGCCGGCACCACCGCTATCGCCCACGAGCTTCGGCTCCATTTTGGAACAGGTCTGGTGGAGGTTGGACTGTGCGTTGGATCTCGAGATGATCAAGTGGTCGGCAATGCTGGGCGCGCTGGAAGCGCTGGAATGCGGAACAACTGCCATCATCGATCATCATGAAAGCCCCAACGCCATCGAAGGCAGCCTCGACGTGATCGCCGCTGCCTGCGCAGAGGTTGGAATTCGTTCCGTCTGCACCTATGGGGTGACCGATCGACACGCAGCGTCTGGACAGGTTGCGGTTGAAGGGCAACCGTCCGTTGACTTGCGCCCCAAAGCAATGACCGATGCCGCTCGGCGCGGCTTGCAAGAAAACGAACGATTCATCCGCGCCGGTGGCCGAGGCATGATCGGTGTACACGCTGCATTCACCTGCGCCGATGAAACTCTGGCCGCAGCTGCCGGTCTCGCTGACGACCTGGGCGTCGGCGTGCACATCCACGTTGCGGAAGGCGAAGGAGACAGCACCGCTGGTGCTCGATTAGCTGAGCTCGCTCGAAACAATTGGCTGCTGGTCCATTGTGTGTACCTTGACCGTGATCTGCGCGGGACCATTGCCCACAACGCCAGGTCAAACATGAACAACGCAGTCGGCTACGCGTATCCAGCTAGTCGACCCAACCGGGTGGTGCTGGGCACCGATGGCATCGGGGCCGACATGTTGGAAGAGTTTCGGTTGTCATACGCACGCTTACGAGAAGCTGACATCACCCAGACTCCCGATACCGCATGGGCATGGCTAGAGAATGGCTGGGAATTGGTACCTGAAGCACGTCACGACACCGTGACCTGGAACTATGACCCAATCGAGCCGTGGCATATTGCGTTCTCTCCCGGCGTCCGGGCCCAACGAGTGGAACGCCATGATGGAACCGTTCTTCTCGACCAAGGACAAGCCACGCTGGTCGATGCGGCTGAAGTGCGAGCAAAAGCTGCAGAACAAGCTCAGCGATTGTTCGCCAAACTATGATTTGTTTCAGTGATTTCTGATAGCGCCGTATACGTCAACGGTGAAAGACGTCCAGGAGATTTGGATATCACCGAAGCATTTGAAGCAGGGCGGGCTGCTGATGCATTTGTGTGGGTTGGACTGGTCGATCCCACGGCTGAGGAGTTTTCTTCCGTCGAACAAGAACTGTTGCTACATCCATTGGCCGTTGAAGACGCGCTGCGGGCCCATCAGCGTCCGAAGCTGGAAGTGCTTGACCAAACCCTGTTCATCGTGTTGAAAACGGCACGGTACAACGACAACGCCGAAACGATCGAACGTGGCGAAATTCATCTATTCGCAGGTGACGGTTTCGTAGTGAGCGTCCGCCACGGAGAAACAACTCCACTTGCTCACGTTCGAAGGCAGATCGAGAGGAATCGCGAGTTTCTTTCGCTCGGGCCAGGCGCAGTGTTGCACGCAGTGATCGACCACGTCGTTGACGAATATCAGTTGGTGATGGATGGTGTCGAGAACGACATCGATGAGGTGGAAAGCGAAGTTTTTGGAACTCGCAGCAACGCCGCCGAACGGATCTTCCGCCTCAAGCGTCAGGTGTTGGATTTCCATCGGTCCGTCACAGGGATTCAAGAAGTTATGCGACCACTGGTTACCCAACAGATTCCGGTGTCGTGTCGACAGGCCGACTTGACTCAATACTTCGACGATGTATTGGACCACGCCATACGGGTCGAAAGCAGGGTCAACATTGCGAAGGAAACATTGGCCTCAGCATTAGATGCAAATCTGGCGCAAGTTTCAGTACGTCAGAACGAAGATATGCGAGCCATGTCAGGTTGGGCCGCAGTGATTGCTGTGCCAACTCTGTTCGCAGGGATCTGGGGAATGAACTTCAAGTTCATGCC
>JANMEI010000735.1:0-1333 GCA_031376865.1 Acidimicrobiia bacterium
GTACCCAGAATCAAGCTTTGTGACGCCATCGATTTGGCTATACTCCCTGCGCACGGATCGATTTCGTACGCCGGCGGAATCAATCATTCGATCGAAAGCAGGCTTAGGCATCTACACAATGGCCATGCCCTCAGTCCAGAGTACGTGTGGGATCCGAGGCAGCAGGAATTCCCGGGCCGACGCGAGGTCGCACTCTCCCTCGAACCCGGCTTGAGCCGTTGTCGATATAGTTCGTGGTGGTATAGCTCCGTCTACACCGCGAAAGTGTTGACAGGATCAATTCTCGCTATCCCTTCTCGCGCTGACCTGTCAGACCTAGCCATCCATTCAGGAAAGCGGTAGCCATGACCTCAACAACCGACCGACTTGCAGCCATCCTGGCGAAGGCCCGCTATTTGGCCATGTCAACCGTGCGGGATAACGGCAGACCTTGGACGTGCAACATCAACTACGTCGTCGACCCCAATTCGCCCGGAAGTCTCGTTTTCTATTCGGCGCGAAGCTCTGATCACATCGTTCACCTCCGACACCAACGGAACGTTAGCGGTGCGATCTACATAACCGAGCCGGAACTAGACGGTATTCAATTTACGGGTGAAGTAGCGGAAGTCAGGGCCGAACTCATCCGCATTCACAAACTCTACTACGAATCGAATTTTCCGAACCCGTCGGAACGGGTGGAATGGGAGATGCCCGTCGAAGCGTTTGAAGGTGACGGACTCCACCGCTTTTATGCGATCAAAGTCGACGCTGCATGGATCATTGATCTGGAGAGTTGGCCCACGGACAAAGTTGACCGAAGGGTCGAACTAGACCTTCACCTCGTTTGGCCAAACCTGCGGGAAAGCCCACCATGACGGGTTGGCGGGAATATCTTGTCGACAATGACTCGCTTCCGCATGATCGATACACGAAAGCCACTTATAGCATTGCTACCAAGCCGGGTTTAGATGTCCGAGAATCCAGCGTGAGAGCTTTCTCCGCAGTATTGGAGCGACCGCTTCACCACGGAATTCGAAAACCGCCGACGGACGGCGGGTTTGCCATTACACACGTCGGGCAACCCGGAAGGTGGACTGAAGTAGTAGTCGCGTTGCCCGATGACGTGTGGAGACCCGAGTTCGGGTTCGCCAAACTGTATGAGCTACTGACCAGCGTTGTCGAATATGACTACACGGATGGCATTTGGCTTCAGCGGGTGGATCTTCCTCGAGTGTTCCTAAACTCTGTTTGTGGACCCAAGCATGGAATCGTCGGGATCCGCAATCGGCTAAACGTGATGGGTCGGCCAGTTCTGGCAGTAGAAATGCCACTCTCGGAGCCGCCAACTCTA
>JANMEI010000772.1:0-6057 GCA_031376865.1 Acidimicrobiia bacterium
CCCCAAGCAGAGCACCACCAACCTCAGCGGCCATCCATTGCTAAAAGCACGTCCAAATAGTTGGCTAAGTCGCTGCATGAGCGACTTAGCCAACAACCATCGGTGATGTTTTCGGTTTTCAGAAATTGGGGATTTCCCGGATGCGAAACCAGGCTCGAAAGTCCACGCTTCACTGCATGAGTTCAAGACCCTTGAGAGCATCGGCCCCGTTGTATCGCCGCGTGACGTCTACAGCGATCGGATTCACTCTGTCGTTTTCGTTAATCGGCGCAGGTGCACCTGCCACCGCACAAACCGCCACCATCCCACAACAAGTCAAATGGATCACTGGCTTCACCCTCGCGTCGAAGCTGCAATCAAACCAACCCACGCGGGCATGGCTTGGTACCGACATTTACCAACACGTTGGCATTCGTCGATTCGGTAACTTCACCGGAAACCCAACTCTGGAACTTGTCAACGCTCCGGCTGGGCTGAACGTTATTGTGCTGGGGAACCCCATCGGAGCAACTGTGCTGGGCTTCTATGTGCATGCTGACCCGTCGACACCAGTTGGTTGGTACAACACCAGACTTCGAGGAAGGGCGGGAGCCTATTCAGCGTCGGTCGCATTCCCCATTTACGTTGGAGTGCCGGGACCGAACATCGTCGCAGTGGAGCATTTCACCGAATCGGGAGCCGCAGGGGACGTCGCCGATTTTGTGTTCAAGATCACGCCTACTCAGGGAACGACTGCTCCTGACGTCGACCTGGGCCTTGGCCTGCCAGAGAACTGGATCTACGACCAGGCTCAAGACAACGACCGGGTGTGGGTGCGACTCATTGTTCCTGCTTCAACCGCACCAGGGCCAAAGACCTTTGACGTGTATACGCAAAGCGGCGTGTACTCGTCAACGAAAATCAGTGTCACGTTGACCGTCCTGTAGGCAAGCCGACTTGTCGAACCAGACGGGTCGGCGCAAACAAGTTGAGAGGCCGTCCGAGGGCTACTTTTCCCAGGCTTTGCGCTCGGCCGTCTTCTGCTCCACCTTCGCTGCCTTCGCTGCCTTTTTCTCTTTCGGCGATTTTCCGACTTTTTTGTCGTTGCTGCTGGACTTATTGTCTTTATTAGCCATGGCGCACCCTAATGGCATTTGAGAATCCGACCTCATCGAATCTTCAGAATCGGCTACTTACGGTCCTCCCTATGAGCAGAGTCCCCCCGATTGTTCTGTCCGCCGCATTGTTGTTGAGTCTCCCTCTCGTTGTCAGAAACCAAGCAACTGCCCAGAATGCAACGAGTCCACCACCCACCACGTTCACCGTGGCTGATGGGCAGATCTTCCAAAACGGCTTACCCTTTGTCCTTCGAGGCGTCAACATCGGTGGGTTCCAAGATGACTGGCGCGGGCTCGACGTGACCGATCCAAAGCACGTGGATTCGATCACCAACTGTTGGGGCTTCAATTCCGTACGTGCACGTAACTACATCCTGACTAACCCGGGCGATGCAGTGAATGGTGCACCCGACTACTTAGACCGGGTCATCAAGGCGTACACGAATCGAGGGCGCGTGGTTGTTCTAGAGGCTCACGATCGCACCGGTTCGTACTACGAAGGCAGTGACCTCGTTGCGTTGAAAAATTTCCATGTGGACTACGCCAAGAAGTACAAGGACAACCCGTACGTGTGGTTCAACGTCATGAACGAACCCGACAACAACCTAGGTACAGGACCCAGTTCCAGGTGGGTCTCTATGCATCGCGAAGTAATTGCAGAAATTCGAGCCGTTGCGCCGAACAACATCATCATGGTTGATGGAACCTCCTACGGCCAAGACGCTGCGGACTTTTCCCTTGAACGACCTGAGGTAAATCCGAGCTACAGCTCCCTTCTGTCTTCAGCTAACGCAATCATGGCGAACAACACCAACATCGTGTTTTCGTTCCATACATATCAACAGTGGGGCGCTGATGATTTCCTGGATAAAACCCAAGCCAACTCTAACGCTCGTATTCGCACATATCTTGATGCGCTAGTAGATCAGAAAATCCCAACCATCATCGGCGAATACGGTTCGTGGAACAACGGATCAGATTCGATGGCCGCAGTGCGGGCCGTTGACACCGTGGCAATTCCCCGAGGCATTGGCCACATGGCATGGGCGTGGGGTGGTTATGACAACAATCGCTTGGTTCAACCAACCCCAACCGGTAGCGGGGGTTGGCAAATCAATGACTGTGCCAACCCCACCAACCTCACCGAACTCGGCAAGGTTGCATGGCGATCAACCCATCCCAACTTTGCCCGGTGCCCGGGCGATGACAGCTGGGATATTCGCAACGTCGGCCGCCCGTACTTAGTTGGTTCAGC
This sequence comes from Acidimicrobiia bacterium, assembly GCA_031376865.1. Classification (GTDB taxonomy): domain Bacteria; phylum Actinomycetota; class Acidimicrobiia; order Acidimicrobiales; family JANYDT01; genus JANNBN01. The sequence continues at coordinate 2,353 of JANMEI010000772.1, forward strand.
GTGTTTCACCAATCCGTCCAATCCGGCTGCTCAATCGATTCAGGTCACCGGGAGCGGCACCGACATTTGGTCAACCGCCGATCAATTCATGTTCACCTCCAAAACCCTCACCGGTGATGGTCAAATCACCGCCCGGGTCAACGGGATCAGCCCAACGGACCCGTGGGCCAAGGGCGGTATCATGATGAGAAGCTCGCTTGACGGCAACGCCCCGTTCGCGATGCTGGCCCTGACGCCGAGCAACGGCGTCGTGCTGCAGTATCGGACTGCACCAGGAGCTTCGGCCCAAAGTGGTGCACCTCGACCCACTCCCAATGGCCCGGTGTGGCTTCGCCTCAACAAGACCGGTTCATCCATCACCGCCTTCACCTCGACCAACGGTTCTCAGTGGACCCAAGTTGGATCAATCACGATTGATCTGGGAAATAGTCTGCGCGCTGGTCTTTCTGTCACATCGCATCAGCCTGACCTGCTGGCGGCGGCCACGTTTGACAACATCACCATCGGCAGTGGTCCAGCTCCAACGCCGGACCCGACCCCGAACCCCACTGGAACACAACCGACCGTTGTGTACGGCGATTCGTTGACACCGGGCTGGAGCAACGGATCATGGAACACCACGACCAACGCCACGTCGACTTCGCCTGTCGCGACCGGGTCGCTGGCCTTCTCGGCAAACTTCACCGCAGCGTGGTCTGGGGTTCGCTTCGACACGCAAACCCCCGTCGACATGACGAAGGTAAAGGGTGTGTCGTTCTGGTTGCACGGTGGACCGTCCGGTATCAACGCAATGCTGAACCTGGAAACGGCAACCGGCGTAACAAGCCGGTACACCCGGGTCACCGCACCAGCCAACACCTGGGTTCAGGTTCGTGTGACGGCAGAGCAACTACAGGCGCCCAGCCAGGTTCAACGCATCATCGTTAAAGACGACACCGGTAGTGCGCAGGGCCAGTTCTCGCTTGACCAACTTCAGTTCGATCGCTGATTTTCGGGCCTCACGGCCGTGACTTACCAGGGTCTGAATTCAGGCGACAGCAAATAGTGCTGCTACGGTGATGTCATGCGTCAAATCACCCTCCGGGTCCCCGACGACCTTCACGAGCTCGTCACTTCCGCAGCCGTTGCACAGAACCAATCAGTGAACACGTTTGCAGTAAGTGCCTTGTTAGGGCAAGTACGGGCAAAGTCGTTCAGCGAATGGCGCCAACACGTGGAAAATTCGCACCGGGCAACCGGATTTACCGGAATCTCGTCAGCTGCGCTTAACCGAATGCGAACCATGACCGGCGACGAAGCCGAGTGACCGAAGTCGTTGTTGACGCCCGAATCCTTGTCTACCGAGTAGCGGTCGGGGTATCGAACATCTCGGAGCTTCCGGCATTAGATCGCAGGCTCCAAGAAGCAACCACCATCCTTGCGCCATCATGTGAATTCCTGCGATCGCACCGAATGCTCAAGGCGTTAGCGAAAACAGGCGACCTCACGCCAGCTGAAGCAACAAGGCTTTCGATGCTGGTCTGCGAATCCGGGATTGAGCTCAGACCGCTGTGGCCTTGGGATGTTCCCCGCCTTGCTGCGCTCAACTGCCACCCTGCCGACGCTTGGTGCATTGCAGTTGCCGAAAGCAGCGGCGTTTCACTGCTCACACGAAACCCGGGCTTGGAATCGGTTGGTGCTGCCTGTTCAATTGAAGTGTTCTAGCTCCAGGGATTTACGCCAGGGTGGTTTAGGCCTTCTGTCCAAATCACAACTTATTGAGCATCATTTTACAACTTACTTCCCGGCAGAATCCAACTTTCATGTACGCTAACGGGGGTGAGACACCGGTTGTTCGATCGACGCAGTTTGGACCTCATGTCCCGAGGAATGTTCAATTTCCGCGTTGTCATCGTCAACGGTCCCCGGCAATCGGGAAAATCCACTCTGGTCGAAATGCTTCATGAACAACTCGGAGGTAGCAGGATCTCTCTGGACGATCGAGATTCACTACGAGCCGCACGAACTGACCCCGGAGGTTTGATCGAGGAAGCTGCGTTTCCGCTCATGATCGACGAGGTGCAGCGCGGCGGAGATCAACTCATCCTTGCCATCAAGTCCGACGTCGATCGGCACGGCTTTGAATCCGGACGCTTTGTGTTGGCTGGATCGTCCAGGTTCTTAACGGTCCCAACACTCACTGAATCGATGGCAGGCCGAGCCCGGATTGTTGAGTTGTGGCCGCTGAGCCAAGTCGAAATTGAATCCACAACACCTATTGTTGTTGACTCGTTATTCGGATCCCCTGGTGATCTTCGGTCGATCGTTGCATCTCAACTTTCGAGATCCGAAACACTTGAACGAATCGTGACCGGTGGCTTTCCAGCAGCATTACGCATGTCGACGAATCGAGACCGCACCGATTGGTTCGGTGATTACGTCGCCACCTTGTTACAACGTGATCTTGCTCAACTTCGAACACCGAGACGAGTCGTTGATCTGCAACGCATGCTCCGGCTGATCGGCCAACGGACCGCAAATGAATTAGTTATTGCACCTATGAGTTCGGATCTGGGTATATCTGGCGAAACAATCAAGGAATACCTGGGCCTCTTTGAATCGATCTATCTCCACCATCTTGTTCCGGCGTGGACGCCCGGTGGAACAGGACGCGTCATTCATCGACCAAAACTCCATATCGTTGATTCAGGAGTTGCCTGTCATTTACTGGGTTTGGGCGTTGACGAACTTCGTAAACCCGTCAGCATCGCAACGGGTGCCGTTTTGGAATCCTTCGTTGCAGGTGAGTTACAACGACAAATTCCCTGGAGCGACTTACGTCCAACCCTGCACCATTTCAGAGATAAAAACCAACGAGAAGTCGACCTCATCCTTGAAGCGCGATGGCCGCGTCGCCGCGATCGAAATCAAAGCTGCCAACGATGTTGACGATCACGACTTTCGTCACCTTCGTTGGCTCCGCGGCGAACTCGGTGATCGATTTGTCAACGGTGTGGTTTTTCATTTTGGAAATCGAACGATGACGGCCGGGGATCGGCTGACCTCAATGCCGATCTCGTCGCTATGGGGTCAGTGACCTGACTCTCGTCCACCGATGTTTACGCAGAGATCTTTACGGCAGGGTCACAGCACCCAGTTCAGCGCCTTGCACAAGCTTGGCGAACTTGGCCAGAACACCACTGGTGTAGCGAGGTTCTGGCAGCTTCCAGTTGGCCTTGCGCTCGTCGATGGTGGCGGCACTGATCGCAACATCGAGCGTACGCGCCGGCACGTCGATGCGGATGATGTCGCCATCTTCCACAAATGCAATCGGCCCACCATCAACTGCTTCAGGCGCAACGTGACCGATACAGAACCCCCACGTGCCACCGGAGAACCGACCATCGGTAATCAACGCACAATCTGATCCACGTCCGGCACCTTTCAATGCGCCCGTAATGGCCAACATTTCTCGCATGCCGGGCCCGCCCTTTGGACCTTCGTAGCGGATGACGATAACCGTGCCCGGCTGAATCGAGCCGGCCATGATGGCGTCCATGGCGGTGTCTTCACCTTCGAACACGCGCGCTGGACCTTCAAACTGCAGTTGCTCTTTTGTCAGACCAGCAACCTTCACGACGCTGCCCTTCGGTGCCAACGAACCGTGCAACACCACGATGCCCGCATCGGCATGGATAGGGTCTGACAGCGGATGAATGACCTTGC
>JANMEI010000791.1:0-1434 GCA_031376865.1 Acidimicrobiia bacterium
GCGTCGCCATCGCATTCGGCGACGTCACGCCGAACGATTTACAACGCTTTGCCGACGTGGCCCTGTATCAAGCAAAAGACGGTGGTCGAAATCAGATTTCGTTGTTCAATCGGGCTATGCGGGACACGATGGATCAGGTCATAGATCAAGGCACCGCGTTACGCGCTGCGGTCAACAGCAAACTGATCGTTCCCTGGTACCAACCGGAGATCAATCTGGTCACCGGCGAAATGATCGGGGCCGAGGCGTTGGCCCGATGGATCACGCCGACGGGGGTCGTCGGTGCTGGAGCCTTCATGCCGATTGCTGAGCAAGTCGGACTGTACGACTTGATTAGTGACGAGATCATGACGGCCGCACTGACCGCACGGCACCGGTGGCATCGCGCAGGCATCGATCCGAACTTTCGACTGCGAGTCAACGTCACCGCACAGCAACTCACGAGCGACATCCACGTCCACGACTTCCTGTCGGCGCTGACGACCCACAACATTCCGGCCTCGGGCGTCTCACTAGAAATCACCGAAACCAGCGTCATTCGCGATGTCAACTTGGTCAGCGCTGGTCTTCAGCGGGTACGTGCGGCGGGAGTGACCGTTGCACTTGATGACTTTGGAACCGGGCACTCGTCACTGTCGTTGCTTCAAGTGCTGCCGATAGACGCTGTGAAAATCGACCGCAGCTTCATCAGCGACCTGGCGACTGATTCACGCGATCGTGCGTTAGTAAAGAGCGTGATTGCCCTCGCATCGGAACTTGGCCTCACCGTGACCGGCGAAGGCGTCGAAACGACCGAACAAGCCGACATATTGCGCGACATGGGTTGCAACTCCGCGCAGGGCTTTTTGTACGCACCCGCCTTGCCCGACCATGAATTGTTACTGCGCCTGCATCGACCGACCGGACCCCGGCCGACCACGCTCGTGACGTTGGCGGCGATGTAACTGATCGTGTTGTGCCCAGGACGGGACTCGAACCCGTACGGCCCTTTCGAGCCCGAGGGGTTTAAGCCCTCTGCGTCTGCCATTCCGCCACCCAGGCTTTCCCACACGTTACCGGCCCGGGTAAAGCTCTGCTGCACGACTAGGCAGCCGAACGTTCGACACCAAAGATTTCTAGTTCGGCAATGAAGGCTTCAACAATGGTTGGGTCAACCCCGGGGTTGACGGCCAACACCCCATCGACCACATCGGCGAGCACCGCCGGCTCGGTTCGATCTCGGACTGTTAAAACGACGACCGGTTGTTGGCCCGGCCGCCGCCGAAGATGGCGAACCACGCCCGCCGGCGCATCACGAAACCCGGGAACGCTGAGCCCAAACCTGCGTGCCACCTCACCCACCCGCCAGACCAGACGCGCAAAGGCAACTGGAGACAGAGCCAAACAGCACTGCGGGTCACACTCTGGGCCATTCTCTGGGTCATCGGTGCCGAC
>JANMEI010000796.1:0-5967 GCA_031376865.1 Acidimicrobiia bacterium
ACCCCCTCGGGGCTCGGACGTTTCGCGTGAATTGTCGGACTGCTGGCATTGACGCCAAAGCAGAAGGAAGGCACGATCTACGTGTGAAGTCGCATCAGGTTGGGTTTGTTGTGTTTCAGGGTTGTCAGCCGCTGGACGTGCCTGGCCCATATGAAGTGTTCACGGGTGCGAACGTTGTCCTTGATCGAACTCATTCCAAACGTGGCCGTTATCACCCGGTGATCGCGGCCATAAGCGCCGGACAGTTACGAACGGAAAGCGGCCTTGGGCTTGTAGTCGACGTGAAACTCGGCGAGCTTCTTTCTCACCGGGAATCGGTCGGGACAATCTTGGTTGTCGGCGGCCTTGGAGTTGTTGAGGCAATACAATCGAGCGAGCTTGTCGGCGAGATCGAGCGATTGGCCCGTTCGGCAAGTCGGATCGCAAGTGTCTGCACTGGCTCGTTCTTGTTAGCGGCAGCGGGTGTCCTCAACGGAAAGGTTGCGTGTACCCATTGGGCGTACGCGCAAGAGTTGGCCGAGCGTTTTCCAAGCGTTGAAGTCGACGCCGAGTCATTGTTTCGTATTGATGGATGTGTGTGGTCATCGGCAGGTGTGTGCGCAGGTATCGATCTTGCGCTCGCTATGGTCGAAACCGACCACGGCACAGACGTCGCAAGAGAAGTCGCTCGTGCGCTAGTGGTTAACTTTCGAAGAAGTGGTGGCCAATCTCAATTCGCAAATCTTCCGACTCGTCAAGTCACCGATCGTGATTCGTTGCGAGCCGCGCAAAACGTCGTCTTGTCGAACCCGGGTGGCGACCATCGAATCGCGTCGCTCGCAACTGTCGCACGAATGAGCGAGCGCAACTTCTTGCGATTGTTCACCAAAGAAGTTGGCGTTACTCCGGCGAAGTACGTCGAAATGATTCGAGTCGAGGCCGTGTGCCGCGAGCTAGAGGTAAGTGTACGTTCGATCGACGCTCTCGCTAGTGAGGCCGGATTCGGTTCCGCCGACGCGATGCGCCGAACCTTCCTCCGACATAAGGGGGTTTCACCGTCCGACTACCGCAACCGATTCGCCGCTCGATGAACTGAATTTTTGGACTTCCGAACTCTCCGAAAGGTCTCCCATGCAAATTGCTGCCGTTCTGTTCCCTCAAGTCACCGCACTTGACATCATTGGCCCTTATGAGGTCCTACAACGCCTCCCTCAAACAACAGTCACGTTCGTTGGCCATGCAAAAGGCGAGGTCCGTACCGACTACGGCTTACTCGGACTAACCGTAGATGCAACATTCGACGAAGTCATGCACCCCGATGTGGTCATTGTTCCGGGAGGACCCGGAACGAGGTCGCTAGCGGCAGACCAGTCCGTTCTCGCATGGTTACGCACAGTGCACCGCTCCACTCGCTTCACGACATCGGTCTGTACTGGGTCGATAGTTCTCGCCGCCGCTGGTTTGCTTGACGGGATTTCAGCAACATCGCATTGGGCCGAGCTCTTTGAACTCACTAAACTCGGCGTCACCGCCGTCAGCGACAAGCGTGTCGTTGAACACCTTGAACATCGCATCATCACGGCTGCAGGTGTGTCGGCTGGCATCGACATGGCCCTTCGGCTTGCGGAACTGCTCATTGATACCGACGCAGCCAAAGCAATGCAGCTCATCGTCGAATACGACCCGCAACCGCCATTTCAAAGCGGCTCCGTGGCTAATGCATCGCAACAGGTCGTCGAGCGTGTCACCGAATACGCCCAGGCGAAATCGTGATTGGTCCGTCACACACCAATACCGACGTGAATGAACGCTTCGTGAGGTCAGGAGCATTCGCTGCACTACTCGGCGTTGGGGTACTTCTCATTGCGACACTCGCCCATCCAAGCAACTCTGACCCAAACGATGCGCTGGCAGCATTCGCTGAATATGCCAACGATCATCAATGGTTTTGGAGTCACCTTGGTCAGTTCATCGGATTTGTCTTACTTAGTTGGGCGTTGAATGTCGCTGCCAGAACGTTCGAACCAGTCCCGTCGCTGTTTGGGGAGTTTTCACGTATCGGCGCTACGGCGATGGTGGCCATTGCTGCCGTCTTACAAGCTGTCGATGGCGTCGCTCTGAAACGGGCCGTTGACAGATTGGCCATCAACGTTGCCGACGTCAATAACAACAATTTCGCTACAGCGCTCGCGATTCGAGATATCGAAATCGGACTTGCTGCGCTCCTAAGCATCACGACTGGTCTCACGCTTGTTTCGATCACTGCGGGGATCTTCACCAAAAACAAGGCCAAAGGGTCGTTGCTCGTAGCGTGCTCTGTTCTGTCGACATCGCTCATGCTGATTTCAGGGGTGACACAAGCCATCTACGGCTTCTCCCAAACTGCAATGAATTTGTCCATGGCTGCGAGCGGCACCGCACTTGCTTTCGCCCTCACGCTCGCTGTAGAGCTCTTGAAAATCGCTAACGGAAATCGGGCCCCACAGGTATAGGGGCGAGTTAAAAAGGAGGACTCTCATAGACAGATCGAACACCATGATCACGTTCAGCGTTGCTGGGATGTGTTCCTCGACTGGATGATGTTGCTTTGTACACATAGTTTCTCGGATATCTGAGCAGTGTATGGTGATCCTCTATCGCTGTGGAAAATGACACCGACACGACATCACGCCACCGCTTGTCGCCGGCGCTATCCGGATTGAATGGGAAACCGCAGTTCGCTGTAGGGGGAGCTAGCTAGTCGTAGCCAAGTATTTGGCCAATGCCGGCGCGGTGTCGACCCACGCGACGCCGCACTCATCGAAGTGATCATGATTGGCCCGCACCACCGCTGTTCGAACTCCGATGAGCTGTTTGCGCGAACTGATTTCGCGCGTCAACTGAGCGAACGCCGCTGGGTCTTCGAAGGAGTTGAGGTGGAACGCAATCACGGAGATCTGGTTGTGATCGCCCCAATATTCGACGAGATCATTGGCAGTGATGTCGATGCTCTCGCCGAGTGAGACCAAAGCGGCTAATCCAACTCCGTGCGGGTGTAGTTCGTTGGCGAACCGGACGATGTCTTCGTCATGGTTCCCCATGAACGCAAGTTTCCCCGCTGGAGCTGGCAGTTGGTCGAACTGCTTCAGGAGGACGTGTAGATGAGTGGTGTCGTTGTTGCTCACGACGCCCAGTGAACCTGGGCCGAGGAGGCGCATCCCGAACGGTCTCACGGTGTCGAGCAGGGCTTGATGATCCAACCGGCTCAGGGAACTTCTACCGCTGTCGTGTTGCGGGCCTACCAACACGGCATGGACGCCAGCGTGGCCGCACAGTTCGACAATGGAGCAGGTGTCAGCGTCCCACGAGGTGACGATGGCAAGGTCGATCGTCTCGCTCGCTCCAGCAAGAGTCGCTCGACAGGTGTCGCGACCGTTCGCAACGGTGACTGAGCCGACATAGCCGTGTGCTGTTACCTGATCAGCTACTTGGTCGGCAGACGTGCCGATCACCGCGATGGATACAGGTTCAAGAATGCGTTGCACTGATTGCATCCTGCTGTGGTGTTCACGCATCCGGTGAGCGGCCAGGTAGCTCGGTGAACTGTCGTCCAGCGTGAGGTCGACCAACATGGTTGAAGGATCCTCCGGGTCATGGCGAATTTTGGCGGGGAAGCCGACATGTCGAAAGACGTTCAACATCGACGAGTTCTCCGTTTTGGTGATAGCGGCGAAATGGTCGAATCCAAGTCGAGCGGTTTCCGATGCCAACACTTCGAGCAACACGGTTCCCAAACCGTGACCTTGTAACTCATCACTGACCGTAAACGCAACTTCGGCAGTGTGGGGATCAGTTCGGTTTGCTCGGCCCACCCCTACGATTTCTCCTCGCCGCTCGGCGATCATCACGATTGAGTCTTGCCCATCGACGGCCATGAGTCGGTCGAGTAGCGAGTCAGAGAGGTGGGCGAGGGGAGTGAAGAACCGCATCCGGCGCGATTCGAGCGATAGCCCTTCAAAGAACCGGACTAGTCGGTCGCGATCGTTGGGTGTAAGTGAGCGGATTTGTACGGAAGAACCGTCGGAAAGGACCGCCTCGGATGTCGAGGGATGCCCGGTAGTTCCGTCGGTGATGTCACGGGCGACGTCACCGGTCATGTGATTCGCCGATCTGCACGAACTGGCGCTTCAACTCCCGAATGATGGATGGTGCATCGGGACAAGCATGCGGATCCCAGAGAACGCCGAGGTGCAGCTCACCGTGGTAGCTGAAGGCCGCGATCGATACTGGTAGGTCGCCGGCAAGCGGCAAGAAGGGAGTGATTGACGTTACCTCTGCGCCACAGATGGTGAGTGGGGTCTCTGGACCTCTCACGTTACTGACGACCAGATTGACAAGGTTCTGATGTCGGAACACAAATCTGGCAACGGCTCCAGAGAAAGGTAGGTGCACATAGCTGCCTAGTGCTTCGAGTGCAGCGACTGCCTGCCCAACATGGTGGTCCTTTCGTTTGGCAATGATGCGGTGAACTGCTCGGGTTGTGGCCACCGGATCGTGCAGACCAATGGGGATCGGCACCTGAAGCACCGCGGTGTGGTTGCCAATATCGTTGCAATCCATTGTGGTTCTCGTTGACACAGGGACCATCACTTCGATGATCTGATTGCCGATGGATTCACCTAGCGCCTCGAGGAGCGACCCGATCGCGCCCCCGACCGCGCCAAGCACAATATCGTTGACCGTCACGCCCAGTCGGTGAGCAGTTGCCACCACTGGCCCAAGCGCTACCGACAACGAATCGAGCTGTCGTCGAGATGTCACCTCGTGATTTAGCGTCGTCGACGGGCGATCTCGCAATGTCGTAAGCAGAAACGCGCTTCCCTCAATGGCAGTGGCGGCCTCTCGAAGGGTAGGTGGGTGTGTCGGCGCGTCTACCGGCGCCAACGCTCCATCGATGTCCCACTGTTCGGTGAGGGCACCGAGTAGCGCGGCTCCACCAACACCATCGCCTAACGAGTGGTGAACCTTGATGAGCATGGCGACACGATTGTCGGACATTCCGGTGATCAACGAGATCTGCCACATCGGTGCTCGACGATCGAGACGCTGTTCCATAATGGAGGCACAGGTGTTGTGGACGTCGCGCATAGATGCGTGACCTTCGGAACGGAGAACCTTGATGTGTTGCTTCCAGTCGAGCGACGTCACTCGCTCCCATTGGTAGGGCGGGTCGGCATGCTTGCCGTTAACGAGTTGAACCTGCATGGCAGCGAAATGCTCCCATCGCTTCATGATATGTGTACCTAGCTTCTTTGCTCGCAACCGACCTCGAGAGTCGAACAGTGTTGCTCCTTTGAGGAGTACTAAACACCCGACGTGCATTGGGGTAGCGACGGTTTCACCCTCAAGGTAGGAACTATCAAGTGCGCTGAGCTTCATATGCTTCTCCGGTCGCATAGAGAGCCTCGATGTCGTCCGCAAAATGCTCCATCACAACTTTCCGAACAACTTTCAGCGTTGGTGTGATCTCACCATCGTCAACGGTGAGGTCTCGCGACAACACCCGCCATTTTCGAACTCGTTCAGGTGGGCTCAGCGTTTCGTTGACCTCGTCCACTTCTCGGGATACTTCAGCGAGGACGTCTGGGTCGGTGGATAGCGCTTCGATCGATAGCGGTTTGTCGCGGTGTTGCGCCCATGGTCCAATCGCCTCAGCGTCAAGCGTTAAGAGGGCCGAGATGAACGGTCGACCTTCAGCGACCACGACCGCGTTTGCGATGAAGCGCGCAGAACGCAAGCGAAGTTCGAGTTCCTGTGGGGCGACGTATTTTCCAAGTGCGGTCTTCATGAGATCCTTCTTACGGCCTGAGATACGAAGGAATCCCTCATTGTCGAGCGAGCCGAGATCGCCGGTACGCATCCAGCCGTCGCTATCAAAGAGCTGCGAGGTGGCATCTTGATTGCGGAAGTACCCCGCACAAACATTTGGACCTTTGACAAGAACCTCGT
>JANMEI010000832.1:0-2468 GCA_031376865.1 Acidimicrobiia bacterium
AAAAAGTGTTTTGCACTGCGTATTGCTTCGGTGATGGCACGCGACGAAGGTTGGCTGGCTGAGCACATGCTGATCCTGGGAATCACACCACCACAAGGTGAGAAGAAGTACATCGCAGCAGCGTTCCCGTCGGCATGCGGCAAGACCAACCTGGCGATGTTGGTTCCCACCATCCCCGGATGGAAAGTGGAAACCGTTGGCGACGACATCTGCTGGATGAAGTTCGGCAAAGACGGACAGCTCTATGCCATCAATCCAGAGGCTGGGTTCTTTGGCGTGGCTCCCGGTACTGGCGTCGACACCAATCCCAATGCGATGGAAACGTTGTGGGGTAACTCCATCTTCACCAACGTCGGGCTCACCGAGGACGGCGATGTGTGGTGGGAAGGTATGACGCCAACTCCCCCAGCGCGCCTCACCGATTGGAAACGCAACACCTGGACGCCCGAGTCAGAAACTCCTGCCGCCCACCCCAATGCGCGCTTTACCGTACCTGCGTCGCAATGCCCGTCGATTGCACCTGAGTGGGAAGACCCCGCGGGTGTGCCGATTTCGGCCATCTTGTTTGGTGGCCGACGCGCATCCACGATCCCGTTGGTTACCGAATCATTGTCATGGGATCACGGCGTGTTCATGGGTTCGACGGTTGCTTCCGAAACCACCGCTGCTCAGGCTGGTGCGGTGGGAAACCTGCGCTTCGATCCGTTCGCAATGTTGCCGTTTTGCGGTTACAACATGGCCGATTATGTGTCGCACTGGCTGTCAATTGGTGACCGTGACGGTGCCGTGTTACCGAAGATCTTCTACGTCAACTGGTTTCGCAAATCTTCCGAGGGCAAATTCCTGTGGCCGGGTTACGGAGAAAATTCTCGCGTGTTGAAGTGGATCATGCAGCGCGTGGCCGGTGACCCTACGGCTGCAGCCATCGAGACGCCTGTTGGATTGGTGCCGGCTCCAGGTTCGCTCGACGTCAGCGGGCTCAGCGTCTCACCCGAAGCGCTCGAAGCAGCAATGAAAGTTGACACTGCCGAGTGGCAGGCCGAGCTACCAAAGATCAACGCTCACTTCGACAATCTGGGCGACCGACTCCCTGCCGAGATGCGCATCCAGTTGGCCGATCTTTCTCACCGGTTTGCATCTCTGTCGTAACCATCATTGTCAAGGTGGCCTAGGGTCACACTCCTGAGACTCGATCGATTTCTCCGTTCGGCGGTTCCGTCGATGACTGCAGCGCAGCGCTCTGCTGCGCTGCGTTCACGTCGTGTCACCGTTGACGGTCAGGCGGTCTGGATGGATTCGTGGGATGTCACTGACAACGCAGTGGTTTGTTTGGATGGCGTGGAATTGGATGTCACGGATGATCCGGTGGTCACGTGGAATCCAACGTGGGTGCTGTTTGCCGATGATCGATTTGTCATAGTCAACAAGCCTGCCGGCATTCGGCCCGAACCACGTGGACCATCCGATCGAACGGATTTGTTGTCGTCGGCTCAATCTGTTTATGGAACAACCTTGGTGGCAGCAAACCGGCTCGATCGCGATACGAGTGGTGTGATGGTGCTGTCTTTTCCGGGGCCTCACCGACAGCAGTTTGAAGCATCACTACGTGCACATACCGTCGAGAAGCGATACGTCGCCGTAGTATCGCCCGTGTCGGTGCTGGCCGACCGATGGGTGTTTCGGGAACGACTCGACCGAGACCCCGATCGACGCGAAGCCATGATCGTTGTTGAACGTGGAGGACAATCCGCAGAAACAGCGTGCGAGGTAGTGGACCGCGAAACCGGGCTGGTGTGGTTAGAGCCGAAAACGGGCCGCACTCATCAACTACGTGTACATATGGCCCACGCAGGCGCTCCTATCGTTGGAGACGTCCTGTATGGCGGCGACGTTCATCCTCGATTGATGCTGCATGCCCACCAATACAGCGCACCATCGCTGGGCTTCACCGTCACCGCTCCCCTTCCAGCCGAGTTTCCCTCACTTCCAGATGGCACATAATTCCGCAAGTGGCACAGACTCTGTGCTGGTTGCGGAATTATGTGCCATCTGGATCGTCTTGCTCAGGCTCGTGTTGGTGGCCAACCTGCACCAGCATTGGCGCTGCTCGGCGGGTCACCAGGACGCCGCGGCCCGGTGGTTGCTCGGAGGCTCGCACACCGCCAAGCAGTTGTCCCTCATCGCGGTCACCCGACAAGATGATGCCTGACGGACTGACTTCTCGCACGCGCGCCGTCACCGGCTCGTACGCCATCTTGCTGGCCCCACCAACTCGCCGTGCAGTAACGAGATGCAATCCAACGTCGCGGCCTTGCGCCAAGAAGGCCAACAGCGACGCGACCGGGTTTCCTGACGGTGACACGATCAGGTCGTAGTCATCAACAACGACGTACACGTCGGGCCCTGTCCACCATGATCGGTCTCGGAGCTGTTGCGCTGTGACATCGACGCCGGGCAGTCGCGATTTT
>JANMEI010000834.1:0-3593 GCA_031376865.1 Acidimicrobiia bacterium
CACCCGTGGCAAGTGCTGACTCGACATCTTTACGAAGCGAGTCGCGATCGTCGTCCGACATGTCGAGTTCAATTTCTCGAACGGATTGTGTGATGCCGATGCGAACGTCCACGATGTGATCTGCCTTTGTGAAGATGAAACTGGTCGGAAGTAAAAAGATGTACGGAAAAAAGAAATGAAGTGCGTGCAGCGTCGGCGCTAACCGATTCGCAGCGCTTTGTTGTAGCGGCGTTTGGGCGCCAAGTCCTGAGCGATCGTACGGGCGATCTGGGCATAGGCGAGAGATGCCTCGGAATCTGGAGCCGAAATGGTGATCGGCACACCGATATCCATACCTTCTCGTAGATCTGGAACCAGTGGAATCTGCCCGAGCAATGGAACGTTGAGCGTCTCGGCCAACAGTTGGCCGCCGCCCGACCCGAAAATCTCGTAACGCTTGCCGTCATCGCCGGTGAACCAGCTCATGTTTTCGATGACGCCAGCAACGCTCATGTTGATTTGTGGTTGTCGGGCCATGGTTGCGCTGCGCTGTGCGACCCGCTGGGCAGCTGGCTGAGGGGTGGTCACCACAAACAGTTCGGCCCGAGGCAGGTATTGCGCCATCGACAGGGCGACATCACCGGTTCCGGGGGGCATGTCGACCAGCAAAAAGTCGGGCTCACCCCAGTAGACATCAGTGAGGAACTGCTCAAGCGCCTTATGGATCATGGGGCCGCGCCAAATGATGGCCCGGTCTTCTTCCACCAAGAAGCCCATCGACATCGCACTGACGCCATGCCCAACCGGCGGAATGATCATCCGCATCTCTTTTTCCTCGGCGTTGGCGTCGGGGATCATGGTGGGTTGGCGGTCGACACCCAGCATCTTCGGAACGGAGAAACCATAGATATCGGCGTCAAGCACGCCGACCTGGTAGCCCTGCTTGGCCAGTGAAATGGCCAGGTTGACGGTGGTTGACGACTTGCCCACACCGCCTTTGCCTGATGAGATGCCCAGGATTCGGGTTTTGGCCCCGATCTGCATAAACGGTGGCGCTTCGGCAGGGCCGGTGGAATGACCATGCCCGTTTTGGCCGGCGTTTTCGTGGGTGCCCCAACCCTCACGGAGGCGGGCCAGCAACACTCGTTGTTCGTCGAGCGAGAGCACGTCAAGCGCACAACGAACCTGGCCGACGCCTGGAATGGCGGCGAGTCGTTGCTCGACAGCCAGCGCCAACTCTTCGGCCATTTCATCGTCTTCGACCTTGGTAGCGACGACCACTTCGACGTGGTTGGTTGCACTGATCGTGACGGAGCGAACCATGTCCAGTTCGACGATGCTTCGGTGAAGTTCGGGTTCGTTGACCTCTCGGAGGGCGGCAATAACGTCGGCTTCGGTGGGTGGAGTTGTTGCGTTTGCTGCGGGCATGGTGCGGTCCAGGCTACCGGGGCCCCGACACTTGTCCTGCATCGGGTTTGGTGACTTCCGGTTCACAATCCAACTGGCGATCGGGAAAATCACACTTCGGAGTACGATTCGGCCTATGGAGGACGACACTCACGGAACACCAGTCGTCATTGGGGTTCGTCCCAAAGCCTCGCTGGCCATTGCCCCTCTCGATGACGATGAGGGTCCGCAGTACTTTTCGGCCGCTGTTTCGGCCGCTACGTCGATGTTTGGTGACTCGACTCGCCGACGGATCTACCTGTTTGCTCGATCCTCCGATGGCGGCACGACGGCCAGCGAAGCCGCTGCTCATTGCGGTGTGCACGCCAACGTTGCCCGTCATCACCTCGACAAGTTGGCCAGCGGTGGTTATCTCGACGTGTCGTTGGTGCCGGGCGCAGGGCGAACCGGACGCCCATCGAAGCACTACAAGTCCAACGGACGCCCGATTGACTTGGAGTTTGTCGGACGCAAACACGACTTGATGGCGATGCTGTTAGGCAGAGCCCTCGAACTTCTACCTCCCGAAACAGCTGCCGCTATGGCGCAAGAGGTCGGCGAGCATTACGGACGTGAGTTGGCCGAGCAAATGAACCCCGGAGACGGGCATCGGTCGATGCAGTCAGCCCTGCATGCGGTTGCCGATGCGCTCACCGCACATGGGTTTGCGGCTCGCACCCAAGATCATGCCGATGGTCCGTCGATTGTTGCTGGTTCGTGCCCGTTTGGCGATCTGAGTACACAGCACCCGGTTATCTGCGCCGTGGACCGCGGCATCGTTCGGTCGATGTTGCGTGAGTTACACGGCGAGGGCGAGCCGTCGCTGACCGGTTCTCGCCCCACCGGCGATCCGGAGTGCACTTCTGTCATTGGATGACCTGCGTCAACCCCGGAGAATCAACTGTTGACAAACCCTGCCACACTATGCCACGTATTATGCCACGTATTATGCCACGCACTATGCTTTGTGGCATGCGTTCCAGAATCTCGACAACTGTCAACCACGAGTGGCTGTCCGCCGCGCGGGCCCAGACGGGCCTTCCCGATTCTGAACTGATTGATCGTGCCTTGTCCGCCCTGCTCGAGAAGGCCGAGCGCGAGGCGGAAGATCGGGCGCTCAGCGCCCTATCGGGCGAGGTTGACGAGTTTGCCTTGCTTCCTAGAGGGTGGCCCGCCGGGGCCCCGCCACTCGACGATTACAACAACGACGATGTTCCCGACGACGTGGTTGCACTCTTTGCGGCACGGCGGGGTCAGCGGAAATGAGTAGCAATGGCGAGGTGTGGTGGGCCGATATTCCGCACGACAAGATCCGGCCGGTCGTGATTTTGACACGAGGTCGAGTCGCTGACAGGTTGTACTCCGTGGTGGTAGCTCCGGTCACCTCCACGATCCGTGGCCTCGCAACCGAAGTTGCTGTAGGTCCGGCGGAAGGGGTCCGTGAGGGCAGCGTTGCAAACCTCGACAACACGATGCTGCTTCATCGCTCGGACCTGGGTCGAAAGTGCGGCCAGATCGACGAAACCCGGTGGCCAGAATTTTGCCGAGCCATGCACAAGGTGATGGGCTGCCCGTAGCAACCAGGCGCACCCGATGAACGCGTTTCGACTCGTCAGGGTCAAGTAAGGGTGAAGCCAGGGTTTGGTTTTGTCAGTGTACAGAGTAAAGGGTAAATCCCTGAGAGAATTGGGGCATGAGCACCCCCACCCCAACCGCAGTGAGCGCGCCTACCACCGGCGCTGCAGCATCCGTTCGAAACGCAGTGAAGCAGTACGGAACCCTCGATAGCGCTGTATTTGCCCTCAACGACGTTTCAGTTGATTTCGTTCGAGGCGAGTTCACCGCCATCATGGGGCCATCGGGTTCCGGCAAATCAACCTTGATGCATTGTGCCGCCGGTCTTGACGAATTGAGCACCGGGGATGTATTCATCGGCGACACCCGCCTGGGAGGGTTGAAAGAAGCAGCGCTCACCAGCCTGCGCCGAGACAACGTCGGATTTATCTTCCAGGCCTACAACCTGATCCCTACGTTGACGGCTCAGGAGAACATTCTGTTGCCAATGACGCTGGCGGGACGTAAACCTGACCTCGCCTGGGTTGAGACGGTTATCGATGCTGTTGACTTGAAAGATCGCCTGTCGCACCGACCGAGCGAGTTGTCAGGTG
>JANMEI010000473.1:0-3552 GCA_031376865.1 Acidimicrobiia bacterium
CGTTGTCCTGGCACTTGCGCCCGGAGGAGATCAACGGTTTGTTCTCGGAGTCGGTGCGTCACTCGTCGGTTTGATTGGCGTGGCGCTGGTTGCTCCAACTTTGGTGATTTCGTTCTTCGGGTTGTTACGACCGTTGCTCGGTCGCGGTGCGGTGGGAGAGCTAGCAATCGATGGTGCCCGACGTTCACCTCGCCGAACCGCTAGCACGGCAGCAGCGTTGATGATTGGCCTTGGACTAGTGACGGGTGCGTTGGTGTTGGTCAACTCGATGAAGGTATCGATTGGCGGTAAGTTCGATCGTCAAGTGGGAACTGCTGCTGCGGCAGTCAATGGTTGGAGCCTCACCGATAGCACCGTCAAGACGATTGCGTCAGTTCCCGGTGTGCAACAGGTACAGACCGTCGCATTCGGTCGCATGTTGCACAAAGGTGTGACCAAAGACGTGACTGCGCTGAGCACATCTGGACCATCGCTGTTCAATCTAGAAGTAACCAAAGGCGTTGGCCTCGAGAAGCTCAAACAAGACGAGGTGCTGATCTACAAAGACGTCTTCGACGACGGCATTCAGGTTGGATCAACCATAGACGTTGTGTTTCGTCAAACGGGAAAGCAACAACTCAAGGTCGTAGGTGTATTTAGCAACAACACAACAACCTCGAACTACATCGTCAGCACGGACACCGCACGCGCCAACGTTCGCGAACTGACCTACAGCAGGATGCTGGTCAGCGGCGAAAAGACCGGAGAATCGGAAACAACTGCGCTGGTGAAACGAATTGAATCTGCAACTTCTGGTAGGGGCGTCGAAGTGCAAACCATTGCTGCCGCTGCCAAGGCAAACAACGCACAAATGGACGGGTTCCTCGGATTCATCATGGGTCTGCTGGGAGTGTCAATGGTGATTGCGTTGCTCGGCGTAGTGAACACCATGGCGTTGGCCGTATTGGAGCGAACCCGCGAGTACGGGATGCTGCGGGCGGTAGGCATGACTCGTCGACAGATCCGCCAGGTGATTCGTCGCGAGGCCGCAGCGGTGTCGGTGTTTGGTGCGGCGCTTGGATTGTTTGTGGGATTGCCGATCGGTGCCGTGCTGGTGAGGGGACTGTCGAGCATTGGAGTTGACCGGGTGACGGTGCCGGTGAGTCAGGTTGCGATGGTCACCTTGGTTGCGCTGCTTGCAGGTGTGGTTGCCGCCATCGTTCCTGCCCGACGAGCGGCAAAACTGGATGTGCTGGCTGCAATCAGCCACACGTAGACTTTTCGATTGACGTGTCGGTCAGCACGGCCAGACGACACGTGTCGTCACGGATGTGGCCAATCACCAAAAGCTAATCCAGCAGGTAAACAAAGAGAGAAATTCTCTTTGTCGGACGAGTCACCGATCCCACCCGCTAGCGAACAGCGGTGGACGGGGTGATGCGGGGAACCAGAACTAGCGCCACAACGAGTGGAATGGCAAAGAGGAGAAACGGAAGCCGCAGATCGATCAGTGACGCTCCGGTGTAGACGGCGATGGAGAGCAATCCAAACAGTGATTGCAAGCCCTGTGAGAGACCGAACACTTCACCCAGCACCTCTTGGTCTGCCTCGACGCCGATCATGCCTTCGATCAAACCTGGCGCTAAGGAAATGGTGAGCATGTCTACCGTGAGCGTTGCGTACAGAAACCACAACCGCCCGCCTACCAAGGCGTACATCACCATCACGACAATCCCCAACGCAAACATCAAGCGAAGGGTCGGAACCGGCTTCACCCGCTCTACGACCTTCGAAAAGAACACGGTGTTGGAGACCAGACCGAGCGCAGCGAAATAGAGGAAGAGCAACGAGATCGCGCCCGAGTCCAACTTCAATGGACCCTCTGCAACGTAGATCCCAAAGTACGTGTAGTACCCGGTGCACAGCGCAAACAGCGCATTGAGACCAAGCAGCGCAGCTAGGTGAGGAACGGCCCGCTGAACTCGTTGCAGGCGTTGCCACATGGTAAACGGTGACACCTCGCGGAGTGCGTGCCGAATGCTCAGCGGAACAGCTGCTATCAGTGCGTTCTCAGCGGCGACAGTTCCGGGCCGGGTCTCCGGCACGGCAGACGAGAGTGCGATATTAATAAGCGCAAATATCATGCCAGCGATAATCAAACTTCGAACCTCACCCCATCCTTGAGCGTTCGCGAGCCACAGAATTCCTGCCGCTACCGCCGGGCCAAGAATGTATCCAACATACGAAATAGACGCCGAAAGGCCAACATTTCGTTGCACGTCTTCTTCCGGCGACAGATCCACAATTGCGCTCTTCACCACCGCGTACAGCCCATTGGTTGTTCCATCGGCGGCTCGATTGGCGAAGAAGGGTAGGTATCGAACGGGCAGCAACAAGATCATGGACAGAAACGTGCCAACCGCGGCCAATCGAAAAATCGGACGCCGACCCTTTCTGTCAGATAACGCACCGAGCGCCGGGGCGGCGAGGAATTGGGCAAACGAAAAGGCGAACATCGCCAGGCCATACCAAAGCTGCGGGAGCCGCAAACCCTGCGTGTAGCAAGGAAACACGGGGTACAGCAAACTCCCGATCACCTCGTCGATAACCAAAATGGCGAAAATTGATGGAAGGGCAAAACGACGCATGAAAGTTGGGAATCTGTGGGGGGAAGCGACAGCGTCGCCTCCTCACGATACAGAACTTAATTCGGACGCGCTTCGGACGCACCAACGAGAGGCTGGGCCAGTCGCGCATCATGAGGAATTGCTCGTACGCTGGAAGGCCCTATGGCCACCTCCCCGGATCACGTTCACGAGTTCACCGAACTCACTCGCCAGGCCCTCAGTTCCGGGTCGTTCCGTCGACTGGTTTTAGCCAAGCCTCGTAGCGCCGAACAGTGTCCGCGTATCACCGTGCGAGAAGTTCTCATTCGCAACGAAGTGATGCTCTCATTCGTTTCCAGCTTTCCGACAAACGACATCACCAAGAATCTCAGCGTCGCCGACGGCATGACGTTGATCGGAACACATCTCGCCGAGTCGTACCTGCGCGCCCACCTCACGACGGCTTCCGGACAGGTTGACCTGTTGGCCAACAAGAAGGGGACCGTTTCGATTCATCATCAGCGCGTTGCTGCCAGTGATGCTCCCGTTGAACGAAGTCACGATCGCGTAAAGAAGCGATTTGTCGCCCAAGATCGTCCATACCTGACCGAGGTTGGCATCACTGATCGGAGTGGTCAACTCGTTCCGTCTATGGCGCGCAAGTGGAAGCAGATCAACAAGTTCGTCGAGGTGCTCGATACTGCGATTCGATCAAGTGTCGTTGCGGACCAGGCGTTGATATCCGTCGTGGACTTCGGCAGCGGGAAGGGCTACCTGACGTTTGCGCTCCATGATCACTTGACGAACGCGTTAGAGAAGCAGGCTCAGGTAACAGGAGTAGAGCTGCGCGCTGAGCTGGTTGAATCGAGCAATCTGGCGGCGAGACGGGTGTCAGCCGGAGGACTTCAATTCGTGTGCGGCGATATCGCAACGACGGTGCAAAACCATCCGGTCGCCGGGTTCGTCT
>JANMEI010000859.1:0-6158 GCA_031376865.1 Acidimicrobiia bacterium
GTCATCGCCGCTGCGACCCCAAGGCGCGGTGACATTGTCTTTCCCGCCAGATGCGGCAAGCGAGTCGAACGAGGTTGCCCATGGCGGGCACGGACCGGTCCCATCGTCGACCCAGATCCATTGTTGAACCGTTGGAACTCGAGACCGTATGCGCGCGCACCGTTCCGTGAATGCGCCGTGAAACACCACGGCGACGGCATCGGCATTGTCCCAAATGTAGGCAACTTCGTCGTCGCCGTATCGGTAGTTGGTGTTGACAGGAACAAGTCCAAGTTTGAAACAGCCAAACAGTGTTTCGAGATACTCGGGGCCGTTGTAGAGATATTGCACCACCCGATCGCCTTGCGACGCGCCACCAGCTAGCAACCCGGCCGCGATTCCGTTCGCCTGAGTGTTGAATTGTGTCCACGTGGTACTACTTCCGTCGTGCCATTGCGCCGGTGCATCGGGTAAGTGCGTGGCGTAGAACTCCCAGATGTCAGCGAAGGTCCAACCGGTCGAACTGATCATGCTGGTGTGCCCATCAGACCGGTTTCGTCCACGCGCACCGTAGGTTGACCGCCAACAATTCTTCGTCGGTGTAGTCGGCTAGCTCGCCGCCGGCGCGAATTTGCTCAAGTTCTCGAATCAGTTGCGGGCCGAACGGATCGTGATGTTTGTCGGTCGACAACGTCCCGGTGGCGCACCACTCGGCAAACAGTTCCTTCCACCGGTCCAGTCGCCACTCGTTCATGTAGCAACTCTCGATGACCGTGTCCTTCACCTGGGGCCGGAGTTGGGCCCAGTACGGAATGTTGGCCCGGTCACCAGCAAAAATCCGCAGATCATGACAACCACCCTCAGATGAATAGAGGTGGAGCGAAACGTAGAGCAGGCCACCGGGCTTCAGAACCCGTTTGGCTTCGTGGAGAACCGCTTCCGGATCCGGAAGATGCTCAAAGACCGAGAAGGAATAGACCACGTCGAACGAGGCGTCTGGAAACGTCATCTCGGTAGCGTCCATCTGGAGATACGTGGCCGGGTTCGGTTTGGCAATGCCCAGCTCGGCGCAGAGCGCCTTTGAGAACTGCCGGTCGACGCCAAGCACCTTTCGACCCACGGTCTTGGCTGCTCGAGTCGGCCCGTTTTGTTTGAGGAGCTGGAGGTACGGTCCTGGCTTCCAACCTTGCGGGATCACGTCAAGGTCGATGGCGGTCACGTGATTCGAGGTTCCAAATGCGACTACCTCGCGGGCGGTCTGGCCAGCACCAAGGACTAACACTTTGGTATTGATGAACGGTTTGCCGGTGGCGTCAAGGTATGCCTGCTCAACGATGGACTTTTGGTCCATAGTCATGCTGATGTCACCAGCAATGTTGTTTTTGCGGACCTTGTAGAGGCGACCCGCATCGCCAACGAACCCGCTGACACCGCCCCGCATGGATGAGTAGGTCTTCACGGGTTCTGTTCTAGCCCGGATGATGAGGGATCACCACCGCCAATATGGTGGTCTGCGCCCTAGCGAGTGAAAAACGCCTCGGCACCGCGACGGATCCGAATACAAGTCTCGCGGAACAACTCAGCATCTTCTTCAAGGAGCGTCATACGGAACCCATCAATTGGTGACGCAAAACCCGACAGCGGAACGACGCAAACACCCTCGGCCCCCAGCAGTTCATAGGCGAACTGCTTATCGATTCGAAGTGTGTTCTTGTTTTTCAGCATGTCGATGTAGACCCGGATGTCGTCGGTTCGGGCTTGCAGCGGCTGAGTATTGGGATAGGCCGCGGTGTTGAACGTGCAGGTGAGGTAAAACACACCATCAGGAACGACTGGCGTGATCACGTGGCACGGTCCGAAGATTTCCAGGGCGGTATCAAGACGCGCTCGGTACTTTTCCATACGCGATGCCCGGTAGGCAGGAAACTCGGGGTGAGTAAACAACCGCGGAAAGACGATTTGCGGGAGGGTGGTCGAGCACACTTCGAGCATCTTCGACACCAAGATGGTGTGCATCCATCCACGAAAGTTTTCGTCTTTGTCGGCGTTGTACACCTCGATCCAACCGCATCGGGCTCCGGGCCACGGAATTTCCTTCGAGATCCCCTTCATGGAGATGGCCGGGACGTCACCGCAGATATCGGACAACTTGACCCGTTTTGTTTCGTCGAACAACAGGTTTTGGTAGATCTCGTCGAACAACAGAAAACATTCGTTTTCGCGTGCGATCCGCACAACTTCCCGGAGATCGCTTTCGGGGTGCGCAACCCCAAGCGGGTTGTTGGGGGAGATCACCAAAATTCCGACAATGTCCACGTTTGCTTTGACTGATGCTTCAAGGGCAACGAGATCGATGCGCCCACCGTTATCGAGCTGAAGTGGGTAGGTGATGGGGTCCCCGCCATGATGGATGGCTTCGGCGGTGGCATGCGATGGGTACGTAGGATTTGGCCCGATCACACGAGCAGACGAGTGGAGGGTGGAGAACAATTTGTTGATGGCATCGCCAAGACCGTTGAAGAAAATGATGTCGTCTTCGGAACAGATACGACGATCAGAAAAGTGTTCCATGACGAAGCGTCGGGCTTCGTTGTCTCCGCGGGTGGGAGAGTATGCATACACACGATCCTCGCCAGAGGCTTCCTGCACAACCTGTTTCATCCACGCCGGAAGCCGTTCACCTTTTGCAACGGGGTCGCCGATGTTCTCCCAGATCATGGGCAGCGGCGTGTCAGCGGGCAGCATTGCGACGACCTCGTTGGCAACCTCCACAATTTCGCGTATTTCATAGCGAAGCTGCTCGTCGCCTTCTTTGATCAAATTTGTACGCATTGCGAAGATCCCCCAGGAACTCACGGGCCAGGAGCTCTACGTTAGTTGGCGGCTCCGCAAAAGCCCGACCATTTCGGACACCCTGAGTTGACGAACGTTTTCTCCAAGCGGTTACACCAAATGCTCGGCAAACCAAGCAAGGGTGCGGTCTTGCGCTTGATCTGATGCAGTCTGGTCGAAGTCGGCTCGGTGGTCGCAATGGAACCCGTGGTTTGCGTCGTATCGATGCACCGGGCCGGGCCAGGCGGCGGTGACGGCCTCGACTACCTCAGCCGGAATCCAGACGTCCTTGTCGCCGAAGTGCAGCATCAGGGGGATCTTTGGTGTTGCTCCCGAGGTAACCAGGTCGCCGACACCGCCGCCGTAGTACGCGACCGCGGCATCGAACGCGTCGGCCAGGTTGCATGCAGCCGAGGCGCTGACGGTTCCGCCAAAGCAATACCCAACGATCCCAATCTTGGTGACTCCGCGGCTCCGAAGTTCGGCCGCAGCAGCCAACACATCGGCCATGATTCCCTCTGGTTTCAAGGCCATTGCAAACTCTCTACCTTCTCCAATCGTGTCTGCTGTATAGCCAAGGTCAACATTGGGTTTGACCCGATCAAACATGTGGGGTGCAATGGCAAGGTAACCAGCATCGGCAAACCGGGCCGTATCTTCTTGGATGTGGGTGTTGACGCCAAAGATTTCCTGGATGACCACGATCCCGGCTGCTGGTACGCCTAAAGGTTCAGCAACAAAGGCGTTGAGCGTATGCCCGTCGGCGGCGGTGAGGGAGATCGTCGTAGTCATGAGCGAAGACTGTATCGAGAACACCGCGGTATGTGTCGCGAAAGCACCCTGCGTGATCGCTACGGTAACGAGATGGCTTTACCTTCTCTCGCAACTTCAATAAGTCGATCGGAAGGTGCCAGCCCTCGAGCGTTACGGTCATCAGGACAGATCAGCCGTGATGATGTGTTGGCAAGCGCCAGCATGGCCAGACTCGATGGAGGCCCAGCCGATGCGATGCGTGTCGTCGATGTGGCGATGGAATCGGGGATGCGGTTTCAAATATTGCCTGACCGAGGACTCGACATCGGTGCGGCATGGGCGTTCGATCAGCCGATTGGATGGCAAAGTCAGGTGGGCCACGCAGCACCGCTTTCTCGACCCGATGGGATGGCGTGGATTGAACGGTTTACTGGTGGCTTGTTAACAACCTGCGGCCCCGACAACATTGGTGTTCCGTGCGTCGATGGTGATGAGTCCCTTGGGTTGCATGGTGCATGGTCGTTTCTGAAGGCAGCCGATGTGCAGGTTCGTCGTGGGTGGGTTGATGACGAGATTGAGTTGCACGTGACGGGTCGATTGGAGCAAACGCATGCGCTCGGCCGTCATCTGGTGATTCATCGGACCATTACGACTCGAACCGGTGCTGCCTCGATCGAAGTGAGCGACGTCATCGAGAACGCCGGCCACCGGGCCGAACCAATCCCGATGCTGTATCACCTCAACTTCGGTGCGCCATTGTGGGGGCCGGGAGCCCGAGTGTGCTATCCCGTCGGTACACGTACAACGCCGCGAACTCCATATGCAGAGGGGAAGCTCCCTGAGTCCGAAGTTGGTCCGGTAGCTATAGCTGAGGGTGGCGAATACGTATTCGAACGCCAAGTGCCCGGTCCCGATTCATCGGGCGTGCAACTGATCAGCGCACGTACGGGTTTGACTGCCGAAGTGTTGTGGACTCGGGACTCGCTACCAACGTCGCACCAATGGATACATCCGGCGAAGGGCGTGTATGCCTTGGGTATCGAGCCAGCAAATGCTGCGCTTGGTGGTCGTGCCGAATTGCGCGCGGCAGGTGTTTTGCCGATGCTTGACGCAGGCGAGCGGCGACAGTTTGCGGTCCGCGTCACCGTGTGTCGTTCCGAATGAAGTCGCTATGAGTGAGACCCTCGGGGTGACTCGGCACGCTGCCCCGTTGCAGGCATCGCTCTGTACAGTTGGCGCATCACTGATTTGGAGTGTTGGTGCGCTGACGAATCGGTGGGCCGATCAGATCGATGCGTGGCAATACTTGTTGTGGCGCTCGATTGGTGTGCTGATTGCCCTTGAACTCGTTGAGCGCCTCCGTGGGCGTCCCTCGCCGGTGGTCGCGTCGTGGACCAGTGGTGCCACCATGGTGGGTGCCTCGGTTGGTTTGTTCGGGGCATCGTTGGGCTTTGTGTACGCACTCAAAAACACCACGGCAGCGAACGCTTCGTTCTTCTCTTCGCTGACACCTTTCGTTGCCGCTGCGCTTGGGTGGATCATGCTGCGTGAACGATTCGGTCTAGCAACGTGGTTCGCTATGGGGCTTGCTGGGATTGGTCTGGCCATCATGTTGTTTGGGCCGACCGGTGATGCGCAGCAAGGGAGCGGTATTGCCTCATCGTTGCGGGGCAATATGAGTGGCCTCGTGTGTTCGGTTGGATTTGCGTTCTACATGATCTGTGTACGTACGGACTCAACTCGCGACTGGGGCCCGGCAATGTCGGGCTACTGCACAATGATGGTCTGCGTGTGTGTCGTCGTGACGTTGAGCAAAGGGCGTCCGTTGGTTCCGGCAGCGTCAAACATTGGGTTTGCCGTGTTTCACGGAGCGGTGCTGATTGTGTTTGGCACGTTGCTGTTCAACTTCGGTGCCCGGCGCGTTCCCGCCGTTGCAATGGCGGTGTTTGCGCAGGCCGAAACGTTGGCGGTTCCGTTGCTGATCATGGCCGTGTTTGCCGAGATTCCTTCGAGGACCACGTTGATGGGCGGGGCAATGATTCTTGCTGCCGTTTTGGTGCAAGCCATTGGCGAGGCGCGCCATTCGCGGTCAGTCGGAATGGGCGCCAGCCCACTTCCCGGCTAGGGCACCAGTAGGTTGAGATAGTGATGAGCGAAGAGTTTCACGAGTACCTAAGAGCCCGTGCTTCGGAGGGGCCGGTCGCTTTTGTGTCGGAACTCGATGCTTGGATGGTGTTTGATCGAGCCCTGGTTATCGAAGTGTTGCGTGACGCTGATCGTTTCACGGTTGACGATCCACGATTTTCGACCGGTCGAGTCCTAGGTCCAAGCATGTTGTCACTCGATGGACCGATCCATTCACGGCATCGGTCGCCATTCGCTGATGCGTTCAAAGTTGGCGGACCGGGATCGATTTCGCGCCAAGAAGTTGAAGCGAAACTTGCTGATCGCGCATCTGTGTTGGTGGATGGGTTTCGTCAACGGCGACATGCTGATATTTCAATGCAGCTAGCCGCTCCGATGGCAGCCGACGTGATGTGTGATGTTCTCGGTCTTGTTGGGGTGCAGACCAGCGAGTTGTTGTCGTGGTATCG
>JANMEI010000903.1:0-1500 GCA_031376865.1 Acidimicrobiia bacterium
TCGGTCGGGGAAGAACTACTTTTGTGGATGGAGAACAATGACGATTGGCGATCCTGATCCGGTGTACGTGCAAGCTCGTGAAGCGCTGCTTGATGCTGCCGACGCGCTTGCACCGCATCTTGAATCGATTGTGCTGGTTGGAGCACAAGCCATTTATCTCCATACTGGTTCCGCTGATCTAGCAATTGCAGAGTTCACCACCGATGCAGACTTCAGTCTTGATCCGACTGATCTGGACGATTCGCCCTTGATTGATTCGCTGCTTCGCTCGAAAGGTTTCTTGCCCCGTGAACATCCCGGCGGTTGAACAAGTACTAGGGAATCTATGTGGACTTAATGGTCCCAGAAGCACTCGCCGGGGTCGGGAGACGGAGTGCGGATGTTGGATTGCATGGCAAGCGTGTTGCTCGACGAGCACTTGGCTTAGAAGGGGCGACCGTCGATTGCTCTCGGATAAGGATTCCGGCACTTGACCTCTCCGATCCGAGGGAGGTAACGATGAAGGTGGCGGGACCTGGGGCGTTGCTTGTTGCGAAGCTTCACAAATTGGGTGAGCGTGTTGCGAACAACGATCGGGTGAAAGACAAAGACGCTCTTGATGTGTTCCGTGTTCTGCGGGCGATCCAAACGCAGGATCTGGCTCAGCGACTCGTCGTGTTGCGTAGATCGCTAAATTGTCAGACCGTGACAGAGACCGCACTCGTGCTCCTTCGTGATCTTTTTGGCAAAAGCAATGGCGAGGGCTTGCTGCTTGCGTGTCGTGCTACCGAACTGCTGATGGACCCATCTGAACTCACACAATCGGCAGTGTTCCTCACCAACGATCTTCTCGAAGCAGTCGACGCCAACTCTTGATCCGACCGTTCGGGTGTAGTTGAAGTTTTCTGGTCTCGGCAAGGCTTCAGCGAAGCCGGCAGCATTCGGCGAGGTGTGAATGGCTCATTTTTCGAAGGACAAATGACGGACTAACTGCCTTTTCAGCCTCCACCGAAAACATACACCCTCTCTGACCTGGGGAAATGAAGTAGGGCGGGTGGGGCTCGAACGCACGACCGAAGGATTATGAGAGACCTCAATCTGGTTCCTTGGGTGGTGTGTGGTGTTGCTGAGCTGGCGTTTCGTCCAGTTCGAATCCGGTGAGTCCGTCGGAATGACAAGTGATCCGAGGAAGTTCGTGGGGCAAACCGTGGGACAACCAGTAGGTACACCTATTAGACGAACGGCTACGGGTTATTCGTCGGGCTCGGGCTCCATCTCCGTTGGTCGCCAGATGCGCACCCTGTCTTTGCCAACGACCCAGAGTTCGCCGGTAATGGGTCGGTGCTCAAGCGCAACAAGAAGGACTTGGATAGCGGCGAGCAGTTCGGTTGGGGACGGGTTTCTGGAGAGTCGCAGCACGGCGACGCCCGACGTATCTCGCGGGTCGTGAGTAAGCGGATTTGAAAAATCGAGGTCCAGTGTTACGAGGGTGCGTAATTCGACGGAACAAGTTCGAAACAC
>JANMEI010000910.1:0-7170 GCA_031376865.1 Acidimicrobiia bacterium
CTACGTACACACTGAATGCCATCGTCGCTTCAACCGCAACAGGCACACTCAGCAACACCGCCTCCGTAACCGCGCCGGCTGGGGTCATCGACGCCAACTCCGGTCCGGGCGGAAACAACGCATCAACCGACACCGACACGCTGATTGTCACTGCCGACCTCAGCATTACCAAGACCAACCCAGACAACGTCGAGGTTCCTGGCACATCGGTGACTTACACGATCATTGCCAGCAATAGCGGGCCGTCGGCCGTGACCGGTGCTTCGGTTGTCGACACGTTGCCCGCAACATTGACCGGCGCCACCTGGATATGCACCCCATCGGCCGGGTCAAGCTGCGCCCCTTCAGGTACCGGCAACATCAACGACACCATCAACCTGTTGAATGGGGGCACGGCCACGTACACGCTCACTGCCGCCGTGAATCCGTTGGCGACGGGCACACTCTCCAACACGGCTGCGGTCACCGCACCAACGGGTGTGATCGATGCCAACTCCGGTCTTGGTGGAAACAACACAGCAACGGACGCCGATGCACTGATCGTCACCGCTGACCTTCGCATCACAAAAAGCCACGTCGGTTCGCCGGTCGCAGGTTCGCCTATCTCCTACACGATTGTTGCTTCCAACAGCGGACCGTCGGCAGTGACCGGGGCCTCGGTTGTTGATACGTTGCCAGCAACATTGACCGGCGCCAACTGGATATGCACCCCATCGCCTGGATCAACCTGTGCATCCACCGGAACCGGCAGCATCAACGACACCATCAACCTGTTGAATGGCGGCACGGCCACTTACACGCTGACTGCCAACATCGCACCAAATGCGACCGGCACCCTCACTAACGCAGCAAACGTCACTGCACCAGCCGGTGTCATCGATGCCAACTCCGGTCTCGGCGGAAACAATTCAGCTTCCGACACAGACACGCTCGTCGTCGCCGCCGATCTCACGATCACAAAAGCCGACGTTCCGTCCTTAGCCACTGCAGTTCCGGGATCGGCAATTCAGTACACGATCGTTGTTCGCAACGCTGGTCCCTCCAACGTCACCGGCGCAACCGTGGTTGACACGTTGCCAGCCGCACTGACCGGCTCGCTGTGGACCTGTAACCCGTCAGCCGGGTCAACCTGCGCCGCCAACGGCACGGGCAACATCAACGACACGGTCAACCTCCTCACCGGTGGAACTGCTACGTACACATTGAATGCCAACATCGCAGCAGGAGCTACGGGGACTCTCACCAACACCGCAACTGTTACTGCCCCAACCGGTGTCATCGACGCTAATTCTGGACCGGGCGGAAACAATTCAGCAACCGACACCAATACACTCAACCGTGCGGCCGACTTATCGATCACGAAGACCAACGTCGGTTCCACCGTGGCCGGCACTGTGGTCACGTATACCATCGTTGCCAGCAACGCAGGTCCGTCTGATGTCATCGGAGCTTCCGTGCTTGACACGTTGCCAACCACCCTGACGGGCGCCGACTGGACCTGCGCACCGTCCACCGGATCGACGTGTACCAGCACCGGCACCGGCAACATCAACGACACCATCAGTCTTCTGAACGGTGGCACCGCCACCTACACACTTACTGCGGCACTGGCGTCCACCACATCAGGAACCCTGGCTAACACCGCAACTATCACCGCACCAACGGACGTGACTGATGCCGGCGGAAACAACAGCTCGACTGCCAGCACCGCCGTTGCGCTCCAATCAGATCTTTCGATCACTAAGACCGACTCACGCACCAGCCAAACTGCTGGCAACGTCGTCACTTACACGATCGTTGCGACTAACAGTGGTCCGTCGGCGGTGGTCGGTGCAGCAATTGCCGACGTACTGCCTGCCACGCTGATCGGCGCTACGTGGACCTGTAACCCATCGACGGGGTCGACCTGCACCGCTTCTGGTGCTGGCAACATCAACGACACCATCAACCTGCTCAACGGTGGGACGGCAACCTATGCGTTGACCGCCACCTTGATCGGTAGCGCTAGTGGTTCGCTGAGTAACACGGTGACGATTTCCGCCCCGAGTGGTGTTACCGATCTAGCTGGAAACAATTCTGCCACCGACATCGATACGGTGATTGGGTCAGCGGACTTGGAAATCACCAAGACCGACGGGGTCAACGCTCCAGCCGCTGGCGACGCACTGGTGTATACGATCGTTGCCACCAACCGTGGGCCCGGCAACGTTGCTGGTGCGACCGTGACGGACAACCTGCCTGCCAGTCTCGTGGGCGCCACATGGTCATGTAGTGCCTCGTCAGGATCCAGCTGTAGCGCAGTGGGTACCGGCAACATCGATGACACCGTCAATCTGATAGTGGGTGGAACTGCTACGTACACATTGAATGCCACTATCGCAACGACAGCTACTGGTGCATTGATCAACAGCGTTGACATCACTCCACCGTCAAACGTCGTCGACCCTTCCCCTACCAACAACTCTGACGTCGACGTTGACGCACTCGGCGCTCGAGGCGAATTGTCGATCACGAAGACTCATACCGGCGCTTTGGTTCCGGGGGCGACCGTCACCTACACGATTGTTGCGAGCAACGCTGGTCCGTCTGCCGTCACCGGTATTGACATCACCGACACGTTGTCCGCTGCGTTCACTAACTCGACCTGGACGTGTATTCCATCCGTCGGGGCAACATGTGCATCATCGGGAACGGGGAACATCGCTGACGTCATCAACTTGAACTCCGGAGCGTTTGCCACCTACACACTCACGGCAACGATCGATTCGAGCGCAACCGGCAACCTGTCGAATACCGCCACCATCGGTGGACCATTGGTGCCTACGGATACCGATCGGGACGACAACACGGTCACCGATGCCGGTGTTCTCACTCCTGTCGCCGACCTGTCCATCATGAAGACCGACAACTCGTTGACTGAAGTCGCTGGCACCTCGGTTGTGTACACCATCGTTGCCACTAACAGAGGACCATCCAACGTCACGGGCGCTACAGTCACCGACACCCTGCCAGCTTCGCTATCCGGTGCTACCTGGACCTGCACATCATCCGTGGGATCAACCTGCGCACCGAGTGGCACTGGCAGTATCAACGGCACCGTCGACCTACGTGCGGGCGGGACTGCGACGTACACGTTGACGGCATTGATTGACGCCGGCGCTGTCGGCACCTTGTCCAACACCGCTGCTGTGGTGGCACCAAACGGTGTCACCGATGCGGTCGGCAACAACACTGCAACCGACAACGATCGCTTGGCGCAAGTCACAGATCTGGCAATCACAAAGACAAGCGCGCAGACGAGTTACCTCCAAGGCTCGTCGGTGGACTACACGATCGTCGTAACGAACAACGGACCATCAACGGCCACCAACGCATCCGTGGTTGACAACCTGCCACCAGCGCTTAGCTCTGCGAGTTGGACCTGTGTCGCCTCGATCGGTACCACCTGCACAGCCAGTGGCACCGGCAGCATCAGTGACAGCATCACGCTTGCACCGGGAGGAACTGCTACCTACACGTTGACGGCTACGGCGGGCGCACTTGGTTCGCTCAGCAACACTGCAACCGTTACAGCAGGGACAGGAGCAACTGACCCGGTTCAAACGAACAACAGTGCAACAGAAGTCGATGCAATCGTCTTTGTTCCCACCACAACGGTTCCTGTGCCGTTGACCGTGCCAGCTCCGGTGCCAGCTCCAGTGCCGACAACATTGCCAACCGTTCCGTCAACATCTGCTCCGGTATCGACTCCAACTCCAACTGCTCCAACCACTGCAGCTCCGGTTGCTCCGGTTGCCCCAACGACACTGCCAGCTCCAACCGTGCCTCGAACAGGCGTCGTGTATCGCGACAACAACAGCAATGATGTCTACGACAAGGGCGACACCCCAATAGCCGGCGCAAAGCTGGTCATCTTGCTGCCTGACGGCCGCCAAATCACTGTTGTCACCAATGCGAAGGGCGTTTACACCCTTCCCGCCGATGTGCCAGAAGGCGACTACACCGTGCTCATCACCGTGCCTGGGGAAGACGGCCCGCCACGCATTGGCAACATCACGGTTCGAGTAGCCAACGTGCAGTTGGACCTTCCGATTATCTCAGCCGACCTTGCGTTGACTGGATCGCAGACTGATACGCAAGCTGGTTGGGCTCTATCGCTCATGGCATTGGGGTTGGCAATGATGGCGATCACTCGCCGTCGTCGAGCTCAAGCCTGATCGACGCTTCTTCTGATCGGCACCTCTTCTGATTGAGCTTCTCCTAGTGGGTGTCCCCCCACCAACATCTGGGGGAAGTCGCCGATGCCTCAATCGGTGGCAACTGCCGATGATCAATGCATGAGTTCTTCTGTATTGCTCGACCAACGGCCAACTGCGCCAGCAGACACTTCACTAGGCCGTGTCCCAGATTTGTCCCAGACGCCGTCCACCCGAAACAGGGCTATCGACGCGTACCGAGCGGTCGCCATGTGTTGTGTGGCCGTTGGTCATTGGCTCGCTGCCGATGTTCGAGTTGTTGATGGCGCCATACAGGGTGGAAACGCGTTGAACAAGATTCCTTCGATGCACTTCTTGACCTGGCTGTTCCAGGTGATGCCGGTGTTCTTTTTGATCGGTGGCTATTCAAACGCCGCTTCGCTTGATGCTCACCACCGTGAAGGTCGACCGAATGGGATCTGGATTCGTTCTCGTTTGGCCAGGCTCAGCGCACCATCGGCGTGGTTAGCTGGAGTGTGGTTGGCAATATTGCTAGTCGGCCAGGTCGCTGGCATCGAAAAGCTCGCTGACATGGCAGCGGGTGTCGCCGCCATCCCGTTGTGGTTTTTGGCCAACTACGTGGCTGACACTGCTCTTGCTCCGATCACCCTGAAGTTGTATCGCAAGCACGGCAAGAAGTTTGTAGGTGCACTTATTGCATTGTTTGCTGTTGGAGAAGCGGCCCGTTTCCCGAAGATTCATTATGTGCCGCAGATGAACATCGTGCTTGGCTGGTTGCTCTTTCAGGTGATGGGTTTTGCATGGAAAGACGGTCAACTTCCGAAAGGTAAGAAGTTGGTCATGCTCGGCATCGCTGGTTACAGCAGTGCAGCCGCACTTGTAGCTTTTGGTCCATGGCCCTTGGCGATGGTCAGCGTTCCCGGAGCGCAGTTTGCCAACACGTGGCCACCATCGCTGGCACTGATGTGCTTCGGGGTAGGCCTATGTTCCATGGCTGTTGCAGCAGCACCAGCAATCACGCGATTCTTGACCCGCAACGCTCGTGCTTGGACGATCGTGGTGGTTGCGAACACCATGACGATGACGTCATACCTCTGGCATTTCACGGCGCTGGCTGTGGCTGCGTTCGGCTTCAGCAAGATTGACCTGCTGCCGACCGCTGCGGTTGGAACCGGTGCGTGGTGGCTGCAGAAGTTGCCGCTCATGGGTGCTGCATTAGTGGCGCTGCTTGGCATCATTGCGATGTTGTCATCGAAAGAGCGCAAAGGATTGCTGAGTGGCGGCGGCGCAAAGGTTGCCGCTCAGCCAGAATCACGAGCGATGACGATCGCCACGGGTTGTGCTGCGTTGGCGTTGGCCGGTGGGTTCGAAACCTGGACCGCAGCCGGTGGCGATGCTCGATTTGCGATCCCAGGAACTGTTGCGGTTCTCGCCGTTCACGCATTCTTGAAGGTGACACGCAGTTAGTTGAACCGTTTGTCGCGCCGGGCGCGACAAACGGTTCAGCAACTTCGGTTAACCATCGATGAGTGACTGCAACACAGCTCCTACATGCTTGGTCATCGCTGATGACTTTGCATCGCTGAGGCTCCGTTGCCCGAGCACTGCGTTCGAAACGGCGATCCCGTTCAAGACGCTCACCATTAAACCTGCGCGAAGTCGGGCATCGCGGCCACCAAGCCAGGCGGCGAGCGGAACCACAAATCGTTCGTGAAGTTCTGCTTCATACCGATCGGCCACTGCGGGTGTGCCCAGGCTGCGCATCACGGTTTCCATCCCAGGGGAAGTTTCTTTGCCGGTTAACTCGGCAGCCATTCGATAACCAACCGTTGACCGCTCCCCTTCCAACAGCCTGCCAATCGAGACGTCGGCCAGCGTGATTTCGGTGAAGAGCCCTTCCTTTGAACCGAAGTAGCGCTTGATTAAGGCTGCGTCGACCCCGGCATCGGTGGCGATGTCTCGCACAGTGGTGCCATCGAAGCCCTGTTCTTGAAACCGCAGACGAGCCGCTTCCAGCAGACGAGACCGGGTAGCAGTGCGGGAGCGGGCGGCTGGTGTCATCAATTGTTGACTTTAGTGGCGGATCCCCTGTACGTTGAAAGTCAACAGATGTTGACTTAAAGGATGTCGTGATGAGCAAAAAGTGGACCACAGCAGATATGGGTGACCTGTCGGGCAAGGTTGCGTTGGTGACCGGGGCCAACTCGGGCCTTGGTTTGGTGATTGCCACCGAATTGGCGCGCGCCGGTGCAACGGTTTTGCTGGGTTGTCGCAACGCGCAGAAGGCAGCGGCCGCGGTCGAGCAGATCACCGGGACCGCAAAACAACCTGTCGAGGTGTTGCCGATGGACCTCAGCAGCCTGGCGTCGGTGTCAGAAGCAGCTCACACGTTCATCGCTTCCAGTCGACCGCTGCATCTCCTGATCAACAACGCAGGACTGATGGCAATTGATCAATCGAAAACCGTCGACGGTTTCGAGATGCAATTTGGCGTCAACCACCTTGGTCACTTTGCACTTACTGCGGATCTACTTCCTGTGCTGTTAGCAACGACAGGATCTCGCGTGGTGTCGATGGCCAGCATGGGCCACCGAATGGGCAGCATGCACTTCGACGACATCATGTTCGAAAAGAAGTACGACCGGTGGAAGCCTTACTTTCAAAGCAAGCTCGCCAACCTTCTCTTCACATCCGAATTGCATGCCCGCTTACAATCAAGCGGGCATAAAACGCTTGCGCTCACCGCCCATCCTGGCGGGTCACGCACTGACCTTGGCACCGAAGGAAAGGGGTTCAGCAACACCATGTTGCGATCGTTCGTGCCGTTGATGACTCAGCCCGCCGAAGTTGGCGCCCAACCCGCTCTTCGAGCAGCAACCGATCCAACGGCAACCAGCGGCGAGTTCTATGGACCACGTTGGATGGGGGTCGGTCACGCCGTTGTCGAGACGCC
>JANMEI010000047.1:0-8015 GCA_031376865.1 Acidimicrobiia bacterium
CGGCAAATCTCATCGGGATGACTTCGGTGACTTCGAGAACGGCTAGCCGAGAACCATCGCTGCCGATCATGGCAAAGCGAGTACCCGGTTCGGTGTGAACTGTTTCCTCGTCAACCAGGTCAAACGTGGCGGTCTTGCGGCCAGCCAACGTCAGCCCGCAGAGCCGTTCTCGCAGGGGGCCGGGGGTGGCGTACTCCCAGACAGGCAACGTGTCCGAAGGGTCTGACGACGGCGTGCCCGTGAGATGGTTTTCGAGGGGTTCCATACCAGGCAGACTTTCATACGTATGGCTGCTACTCCTGACTTCACGTTCCAAGACCTCCTTCCCCTCGGTGAGGGTGGTAGCGACCACACGCCGTATCGGCTGATTACCACCGAAGGCGTCTCAACCTTCGAAGCGAATGGGCACGAGTTTCTGAAGGTTGAGCCCGAGGCGATTCGGGCATTGACCGCAGCGGCCATTCACGACATCAGCCACTTGTTACGACCTGGGCACCTGCAACAACTGCGCAACATTCTTGATGATCCCGAAGCCAGCGGCAACGACAAGTTCGTGGCGCTCGACCTGCTGAAAAACGCGGCCATCGCGTCGGCGGGCATCTTGCCCGGTTGTCAAGACACGGGCACCGCGATCATCAAGGCGAAGAAGGGGCAGTTTGTCTTTACCGGAACCGATGACAAAGTTGCCATCGCCCATGGCGTCTACGACACGTTCGTGAATACCAATCTGCGGTACTCCCAGATGGCTCCGATCAACATGTGGGACGAAGTGAATACGGGCACCAACCTGCCAGCCGAGATTGAAATCGAAGCCACCACCGATGCATCTTTCAAGTTTCTGTTTATGACCAAAGGCGGCGGCTCGGCCAACAAGAGCCTGTTGTTTCAAGAAACGAAAGCGTTGTTGAACCCCGCATCGTTTGCCGCATGGATGGACGAGAAGATACGTACACTTGGTACCGCGGCGTGCCCGCCGTACCATCTTGGTGTGGTGATCGGCGGAACCAGCGCCGAGTATGCGCTGAAGACAGCAAAGTTAGCCAGTGCTCGCTACTTGGATACTCTGCCAACCACGGGTAACGATCTTGGTCGTGGCTTTCGTGATCTGGAAATGGAAGCAGAGATCATGAAGATCTCGGCCGCCACCGGCATCGGTGCCCAGTTCGGCGGCAAGTACTTCTGCCACGACGTGCGAGTGATTCGGTTGCCACGCCACGGCGCATCGTGCCCTGTTGCGTTAGCGGTGTCGTGCAGCGCCGACCGCAATGCGCTGGGCAAGATCACCGCCGACGGCGTGTTCCTTGAGCAGTTGGAAACAGACCCTGCGCGCTTTCTGCCCGATGTGGACAGCGAAGAGTTGGGTGGTGCTGTTGTCCACATCGACCTCAATCGGCCAATGGCCGACATTAGGGCAGAACTGTCCAAGTATCCGGTGAAGACCCGCCTGTCACTATCTGGCTCGATGGTCGTTGCTCGTGACATTGCCCACGCAAAACTTAAAGAGCGGCTCGATGCTGGCCAAGGATTACCACAATACCTAAAAGATATGTGTGTGTACTATGCGGGGCCGGCCAAGACGCCGGCAGGAATGGCCAGCGGGTCGTTCGGGCCCACCACTGCTGGTCGTATGGACTCGTATGTTGACGCATTCCAGGCTGCCGGTGGCAGCTTTGTGATGTTGGCTAAAGGAAACCGATCTAAGGCTGTCACGCAAGCGTGCCAGACCCATGGTGGATTCTACCTGGGGTCAATTGGTGGGCCGGCGGCTCGTTTGGCCCAGGATTGCATCACCAAGGTCGAGGTGCTTGAATACGCCGAACTGGGCATGGAAGCAGTCTGGAGGATCGACGTTCACGACTTCCCGGCCTTCATCGTGGTCGATGACAAGGGTAACGATTTCTTCGAATCGGTCAATCGTCCCGTGTCGATCGGAAAGAAAGCGTAAGGTTTCCCCCAACATGCGCGCGTGGACAACTTTTGGAGTCGGACCTTCACCTCGGGAAGGGCGTACCCTGCAGCCACTTCCTGACTCGGTGAAGGGGGTGACCACGCTCGACGTTCCACCTGGCGCGAACCCGTCCAAGATCGCCACCTGGGTGCAACGGTTGGCCACCGACGGCGTGCTGGCCGACGAGTGCGCTGAAGAGTTTGCCGATGTGGTGCATCTGGGCGCGCTGAGCTTGACCAGCGATCACAGTCAGGCGCTCGCAATCGACATGACCGGCAACCCGGTGGGCGACAAGATGTTCGAACGATTGGGCGGCGAAGAGGGCGATGTCGCCTGGCTGTTGTTTGGCTTGGCCGAACCAACCGACGCCAGCTGAGCTTGCTCGGGCCTCAATTACGGGGCTATCCCTGACCAGCTCGACGTGTCGGGGGGTCCGGCGGCGATCGAGACACTGACTGGAATGGCTGTCATCTGCGACATGTTGGATAACGAGTCGACGTTGTCTGGTCCGCTGGCGCCTAACAGGTTGACATTGACCCCTTTGGTTTTCGATGCAACGGTCATCCCGGTGGCGTGTTGATGACCCCAACCGTGGGGGATGGCGCACGTGCCGCGCATGAGGTCGTCAGTGAACCTCACCGAGATACGAACGGTTGATGTGGTGGACTGAACATCGGCAAATGCGCCTTCGACTAAACCAAGATCTTGTGCGTCGGCCGGATGCATCCATACGTGGTTGGTGCCGTCGCCGCTAATGAGTTTCTCGATGTTGTGCGTCCACGAGTTGTGAGTCTTGACGTGTCGTTTGGTAATCATCTTCATGCGGCCAACCGAAGCTAGTTCGCGACCAAAGTCGGCTTCTAACTGCGCGGCGCGTTTGAGCAGCAGTGGCGTGCTGAGATGTACTTTGCCGTCGTCGGTGGTGACACGTTTGGTGCCAAGAAACGACGAGTCGGTATGGTCGGGTCGTGCCCATCCGTGAGGTGACTTCAAGAGTTGCGTGAACGATGGTTGGCGAGTCAGTTTCAAGATGAGGTTCAAGATGCCTTCTTGCGGTACCGATCGTCGATTATCTGCGCGCTTAGCACTATGTCGGGCAGTGGCCTTTTCTAACAGGAACTGTGCAGGTTTCGAACCGAACAGACTGACCCCGCTTGCCTTGCACAAGTCGAGATAGATAGTTGCTTCGTCTCGTTGTTCGCCCAGTGCAGGAACAAGCGCCTTGGTGGCCTGCAGGTACGGCTTTGACTGCAAACCAAGCATCAACGGAAACACAAACGGAAGATCTGGCCGCTGGAAAGGATCTGTCGCTGGCAACGTGAAGTGCGCCAACGAGCCCACTTCGTTGCGGTAGATATCGACAGTAACCAGCAGTTCAAGATGTTCAAATGCTCGTTTCAGTTTGGCCGAGTCAGCCATGGTGATCAGCGGATTGCCGCCGGTCACGAAGAGTACCTTGATCTGACCCTTGCCTGGCGTCAAGATTTCGTCGGCTAACACCCCGCCAGGATGGGCATCGTTCACCTGGCGAAATCCCCCGATCCGGCTGGTGTGGTTGCCGACTAACAACCCTGTACGCGTACCAAACCGAGCAAAGTCAATGACACCCTTTGCCACCAACGTACCGCCCTTGCGATCAAGGTTGCCGGTAACCAAGTTGATTGCTTCCTGGATCCACCACGCCAGAACGCCATTGGGGCCCATGTTGACGCCGGTCGATGAGTACAACGAGGCACCATCAGCGCGCAGATAGTCGTCGACGATGCTGCGCAGATCTTCGGCGCTGATACCTGTTGCGTGAGCAGCGCGTTCTGGCGACCATCCGGTGGTCAGCTGGGCTAACTCGTCGAAACCAACGGTGTGCTGCGCAACGATATCGTGACGAACTGCTTTGCGGGCAATGACCTCGTTGAGAAACGCGAGGTAGAAGTACACATCGGTACCCGGTCGAACGAACAGATGCTGTGAGGCAATTCGCGCGGTTTCGGTTTTGCGCGGATCGATCACGATGACCTTGCCGCCTCGTGCTTCGATTGCTCTAAGTTTTTTTGTAGGGTCTGGCACCTGCAAGAACGACCACTTCGACACCACCGGGTTGGCACCAACGATGATCAAACAGTTGGTGCGTTCAACATCAGGAAATGGTTGAGTGAACGGGAACCCGTATACCTCGCGAGCAGCGGCAAACTTTGAAGCGCAGTCTTGCGTTGCGGGTGAGTAGAGCGCTTTCGATCCGATGCCATCGATGAATCCTTTGGCAAACACGGGGTGCAATACGCCGAATCCCGCAGCGGTCCCCACATACATGGCCACGCTGTCAGGTCCGTGCGCGTCGATGATTGCCCGAACCTTGTTGCCGATCTCTGCGTTGGCCGCATCCCACGAGACGCGCGACCAATCTGATCCGGTTCGCTTCATGGGATGAGTCAGGCGATCGGGCGAGTTGTACAACTCGTGCTGGGTGATGCCCTTGATGCACGCAAACCCGCCGGTTGCGATGTGGTCATTGTCCGGGCGAACCTGGGTGATTTTTCCGTCGGCCACGGTGACGTTCAAGCCACACAACGATTCGCAGATACGACAAAACGTCTGGTGTGTTTCTTCATTCTTAGACATGTTTGCTTCTGACATCGCCGTGTCTCCTACGCTTTCGCCTGTGAGTTCGAAACCGCCACCGAGTAGTGCACCGAGTAGTGCATCGAGTAGCGCATCGGGTAACGCATCGGATCACGATAGTCCGACTGTTCCGAGCGGTCACTATGGACAGGTTGCATTCATCTATCTGTGCGGCATCGTGGCTGGGATCGCCGTGGTGGTTGTCCTGAAATCGTCACTGTGGCTCGAAGTGGCTATGGCCTACGGGGTGTCGACGGTGGTGGTGTTTGCCGGCAGTCTCGTCAAGCGCAACTCCAGCATGTACGACGCCTATTGGAGTGTTGGTCCGGCCGCCGTAGCTGTGGGTCTGTTGATGACTCAAGACGGGCTTGCGGCGCGGCGTTGGTTGCTGACCCTCGTGACGTTGGTGTGGGCGATTCGACTGACCGCTAACTGGGCATACGGATGGCGTGGCCTGCACCACGAGGATTGGCGCTACCGCAAACTGCAAGATGACACGGGCAGGGCGTACTGGTTGGTGAGCTTTATGGGCATCCATGCGTTTCCGTCGGTGCTGACCTACCTCGGCATGCTGCCATTTTTTGTTGCCTATGTCAGCCAACGGCGATTTGGGGTGTGGGACATAGTTGGTGTTGTCATCGCCTTGGCGATGACAACGTTGGAGGCAGTTGCTGATCTGCAGATGCATCGTCACCGTCGAGCCCATCCCGACGGTAGCGCAGTGTTGAGCGCCGGCGTGTGGGCCTGGTCACGTCATCCAAACTATGTAGGCGAGATCGGCTTTTGGGTTGGTGTGGCGTGCTTCGGTTTAGCTGCGGCGCCTAATGAGTGGTGGCGCATGGTTGGGTTCGTTGCGATGTTCGGCTTGTTCCTTGGTATCAGCATTCCCATGATCGAACAGCGACATCACACGCGCAAAGGCCAGGCATTTGCTGACTATTGCGCCCGGGTCCCGGTGTTGGTCGGAGTCAAACTGAACCGACGTTAAAATCTTCAGGGTCGGTAATCGAGCGTGACACACTATCTGGATGATTCGCCATTTTGCTCAGGTCGATGTATTCACCGATGTTGCGTTTCGGGGCAACCCGCTGGCCGTGGTGTTTGATGCTGACGATCTAACCGATGAGCAGATGGCACGTATCGCCAATTGGACAAATCTCAGCGAGACGACGTTTCTGTTGAAACCAATTGATCCGCGCGCTGACTATCGAATGCGCATCTTCACAGCGTCAACCGAGTTGCCCTTTGCAGGCCACCCCACCCTCGGCACCTGTCACGCATGGTTGGAAAACGGGGGAGTACCCAAGGATTCACACATCGTCCAAGAGTGCGGCGTGGGGTTAGTGAACATCCAACGCCAAAACGGGGTACTTGCCTTTACGGCTCCACCGCTGGTCCGGTCTGGCCCGGCTGACGATGCAACGGTGGCTGAACTGGCCGACGTATTGAACATCGGCATTGACGAGATTGCCGCGGTCGAATGGGTCGACAACGGACCCGGCTGGATTGCCGTGCTTCTCCATTCAGTCGATGCGGTGCTGTCGTTGAAGCCGAAGTCCCACAGTCGTTTCAAGATCGGTGTAGCTGGTCGATATCCCGATGCGGCGCCGGGGACCAACGATGCTGACATCGAGGTCCGAGCCTTCTTCCCGAGCGCGTCCGGGATGTTGTTCGAAGATCCGGTAACGGGCAGTTTGAATGCGTCCCTGGCGCAATGGTTGATCAGCAGTGCACGTATGGGTTCGCGTTATGTGGCCGGCCAAGGAACAGTCATCGGACGAGAAGGTCGGGTGCTGATTTCATCTGACGAACATAGCGTGTACGTGGGTGGCCACGTCGTGACCTGCATCACCGGAACCATCGACGCATAGGCTTGATGGCTCTAGACGGTTTGCAGATCGGGGCTGAGGTGATGGGTCTCTAAGCCCTGCAGCATCCAGTGCAACACGTGGCTGGTTGCCCTGGCATCGAATCGGCCGACGGTGGTGTGGCGATAGCCGATGCGGCTCCACTGCCACGGCACGCGTGGGGCGCCGAGTAACGAAGCGGTAACCACGGAATTGGTGCCTCCGTGCGCGACTAGCAACACCCGAGGGCCGTTGACCTTGTCGGCAGCGGCACCTTCGACGGTGGTCCAACTAGGCACGTCGTGCTCGTGGCGCACGATGCCGTATTCGGACAGGAAACCTGTGAGCCCGTGCTCGATGCGATCAATGAAGGCATGGATGTTCTCGCCACCCGGTAGGCCTTTCCACCGTTCGTCGATGGGTACGAGCGACTCAGCCTCGTAGACGGCAATCACGTCTTCGCGGGTGTACCCGTGCCACTGGGGATCTCGAATCTCTTCGAGCCAGGGTGCGATGACTTCTTCGCGACCCAATCGCTTCAAGAGGGGTGCTGCTGTTTGGCGGCAACGAAGGAGGGGTGAAATCAAAATGTGATCCCAGTGTTCCTGGGCGAGCAGTTCGCCCACCAACTCTGCCTGTTGAAAGCCCAGCTCGGTGAGGCCCGGATTCTGGTCGTGAGTTTCGCCCTCCCCGGCATACCAGTGGGGTTGAGCGTGGCGAACGAGAACAACTTGCATCAGTTGATCGTACTGGCGAGCACGTACAGCGTGTGAGGTGCAACACTTGACAGATGACTAGTGTAAATCCGCTCTTGGCCGATTGGAACGAATCGCTGGGATTGCCTCGATTCCAGGATTTTTCCGCCGATCAGCTGGTGCCAGCGTTTGCTGTTGCTATCGCTGCTCATCGTGACGAGATCGATGCGCTTGCTGGTAGTCCTGAAGAACCGACGTTTGCGAACACCTCAGTGGCGTTGGATCGCAGTGGGGCTCTTCTGGATCGGGTTCACACCGTTTTCTCCAACCTCGGAAGTGCTCATACCAACGCAGATTGGCAGGCAGCCGAAACGGAGATGGCGCCGGTATTGGCCGACCATCAGATGTTTCTGGGCTTGCATCCAGCGTTGTTTGCCCGCCTAGACGGGCTACACGAACGTCGAGGACAGTTGGGCCTCACCGAAGCCGAAACCCGACTGATCGAACGTCAGCATCTCGACATGGTTCGCCAGGGTGCCCGACTGAGCGAAGCGCAGCGAGATCGCCTCACCGCGATCAACGCAACGTTGGCTACGTTGCAGACGCAGTTTTCGCAAAATGTGTTGGCCGATGAAAGCGGATGGTATCTACGCTTAGTAGCACCCGAAGATTTCGACGGACTTCCCGAGTGGCTGATTGCCGCAACAGGCTCGGCTGCATCAGACGCGGGGTTGGAGGTTGGTGCCAGCATCGTGACGTTGTCACGGTCGATCGTGGTGCCATTCTTGACATACTCACATCGTCAAGATCTTCGAGAGCAAGCGTGGCGGGCCTGGGTCAATCGTGGGGCCAATGGCGGTCCTACCGACAACACGCTCATCATCGAATCGATTCTGGGGTTGCGTCACG
>JANMEI010000058.1:0-3179 GCA_031376865.1 Acidimicrobiia bacterium
GTGTCGTGTTAGTAGCGGGGCAGTCCGTCGATCTGTTCGTCAGTCCGAACGGTCTGGAGAAACCAGACCAGCGCATCGACATCGAACGACTCTGGGAAGCCTTTTCGATCGAGCAGACCAGCGTGTTCCAGCACGCTGTTGGGGAGCAAAAAGCCATCGGTCGAAACCACGACGCCCCCACATGCGTCAGCTAACCGCGCCGCAAATGTGGTCTTGCCAACCGCAACCGATCCGGCCACACCAACGACGACCGGGTCATGCGCCATCCGAAGTTGTGCAACACGTTCAACGACCTCGGCGAAACCGTCTGATCTACTCACAAGAAGTCGACACGATCACGATTCTCTCGCGCTCAACGCAATGCTGAAAACCATCTGAAACCATGGTGTGACCGAAAGCGCACCAAGGTCGTGGACTGGCACAAACGCCACCTCGGCCACCTCAGCATCATCAAGTCGGAACGGCACGTTGCGTGTTTCCACCGAGCCAATGCTGACGTAATCAAGTTCGTGTTCAACCATCCCGGTGATGGGATCGACGGCTCGATACCGAAAGGAACCAGCGGGAACCAGTGGGGTTTGAAAACCCAACTCCTCGCGCATTCGTCGCCCGGCAGCCTGGTGGGGGAGTTCATCGACATAGGGATGCGTGCAACAGGTGTTGGACCATTTGCCGCCGAACGTGGGCTTGTCGTCGGCTCGACGCTGTAACAACACCGTGTCGTCCGGTCCGAACACCACCGCTGAACAGGCAAGATGCAGAAATCCCGGTGCAGTGTGAGCCGAGTAGACATCCATCTCGCCGAGCGGCTGTCCGGTTGGGTCGACCAGCGTCACCATTCGGCTCATCTGGATGAGCGTAGATGATGACATTGGTCCCAGATGTCGCTACATTCGAGACATGTCGTCTCCTACTCTGACTGTGTTCGTGCCCGGA
Source organism: Acidimicrobiia bacterium (assembly GCA_031376865.1). Classification (GTDB taxonomy): domain Bacteria; phylum Actinomycetota; class Acidimicrobiia; order Acidimicrobiales; family JANYDT01; genus JANNBN01. The sequence goes on from JANMEI010000058.1 coordinate 937, forward strand.
ATGACTTGTGGTCATTGCGAGACGGCGGTAACTCACGAACTTTCGCAGGTCTCCGGAGTGACATCGGTTGCGGTTGACCTCGAAACCAAGTTGGTCACCGTGGTTGGTTCATCCGACGAGACAGCAATCGCTGCTGCCATCGACGAAGCAGGATTCGAGGTCGCGTGATGGACGTGTTGACAATTGACTATGCGTCAACTGATGCCCCGCAGCAGTTCGTACGGTCGTTACGGGAAACGGGTTTTGCCGTATTGGTCAACCACCCGATTCCGGTGGCCCTCGTGAACGGGGTGTTCGACGAGTGGTACGAGTTCTTTCAAACTGACGCTAAGCACTCGTATCGATTTGGCGACACTCAAGATGGGTACTACCCACCTGCTGTCTCCGAAACCGCAAAAGGAAATAACAAGCGTGACCTCAAAGAGTTCTTCCACGTATACGGCGAAGGTATGTACCCAGCCGAAGTGTCAGATCAAGGGCATCAACTTCGCCAAGCAGGGATGAGCCTGGCCACCGAACTACTCCACTGGGTCGAGGCAGGTACGCCCGATGATGTGCAGAAGCGTCTCTCCATGCCGTTGTCACAGATGATGGACGGATCAACTCGCACGTTGCTCCGAGTGCTGCACTATCCGCCACTGACTGGTGACGAAGAGGCTGGCGCCGTTCGCGCCGCAGCGCACGAAGACATCAATCTGATCACGGTGTTGCCAGGATCACCCGAACCGGGCTTGCAGGTGAAAGATCTGGATGGCAATTGGCACGATGTGGCTGCTGATCCGGGAACATTGGCCATCAACGCCGGTGACATGTTGCAACTGGCCACTGAAGGTTTTTATCCGTCAACCACGCATCGAGTGGTCAACCCAACAGGCGATGGGCGCTTTCGTTCACGAATGAGCACCCCGATCTTTTTGCACCCAGCTGACGACGTGCCATTGTCACCCGAGAAGACTGCGTTTCAGTATCTGTCGGAACGCATTCAAGAGTTGCGTTCGCTCGACCTGAAGAAGTAGGAGCGGGTACTACAGATCTTGTCGGTTTCGAATTTCCTGCAACAGCCGACGAAGCATCGGTAGCGCGGCAAGGTCTTTGGGTCGCGCAGCCGCTTCCTTTGAACGGATGATGTCTTCAAGCGAAGCAACCCGGGTCCAATGGCCAAGAATTTCTAAGGCGAGCGCATCGCGAGTGAGGTCGGGATATCCCTGAGTACCAGCGGGAACAAACGCAACATCAAGATCGCCAAAGTTGGTTGTGAGATTCCATAGCTGAACTGCGGCCAGCGAGGTCGCGTCATGTTGGAACGGAAGACCCTCGGGAACGTCTTCGTTCCTGATTCGTGCACGTAGCAAGTTGAGTGCGTGCGACAGGCGCGCAACGTTTGCGGGGTCAGTAGACGGAGTGATGTCCAGATCTGACGTGACTAGCTCGGAACCGTGGATTGCGGCTGCCAATCCTCCAATCATCACATAGTCAACCTTGCATTCGGCGAGCACGGCAAGTATCTGATCTGGACGAAACTCAGTCACGGTTTTCGAAATCATCTCGGGATTGCCTTGATGTTGAGTGACTCGTTTTGCGTTCGGCTCGCCCGGCCTGAATGAAGTTGGCAAGGGCAACAACCTTTGCAACACGTTCGTCATACGACAGACCAAGATTTCGCCGCAATGCCGCGACATCAACATCGTGGGGTTCGACAATTCGCACGTCGAGTTCAAGGCCGCACGCTTCGATGAGCGATGCGAGCCGAACATGCGAGGTGGCAATGGACCCACTCTCGATTCGAGCAATAGCTGACTGGGTGGTGCCGCATCGACGAGCTAACTCGGTCTGAGTGATGCCCGCACGCTTACGTGCACGGATGACCAGACTGCTCGCACTCATGGCTTCACCATAGCGGATATGTACTATCTACTTCGTTACAAACTTTGTGCGCCGGTGAGCCATCTGCGTACGTTTTCGCCTAATGCGGGGACGTAGTAGCCGCCTTCCTGGAGGACCACGATCGGCCGGTCCAGTGCCGCAACCATTTGCCCATGCTCTTCGTAGGCGTCGGTGGTGACGGCGAAGTCTCCAATGGGATCCAGCTCGTAGGTATCGACACCGAGCGAGACCACGATGATGGATGGGTCGAACGCGTCAATGGTTGCCAGCGCCCGGGACAACGCTTGATGGTAAGCAGGATTATCTGTGCGCTTACTGAGTGGAAGATTGAGATTGTTTCCTAAGCCACGACCCGAGCC
>JANMEI010000062.1:0-5249 GCA_031376865.1 Acidimicrobiia bacterium
GTTGGTTCACGCATGATCTTGCGGAGGTTTCGACCGGTGAGCTGAAGGACCTCGGTGACTACCGACTGATCGTGCAGAGCGGCAGTCATGGCGTTTCTTGCCCGATGTTTGACGGTGCACTTCGGTGTCCCGTGAGGGCCAAGAATACGTCGTCGAGCGTCGGTTCATGAAGCGCAAGACCGCTGAACCCGATGTGTGCAGCGTCAAGTAGCCGAACGACGTTGGCTAATTGTTCGGCATCGGTTACCGGAACTCGAAGGTTCGCGTCTTCGGGCTCCCCTGCTATCGAGCGGGCCAGTGTCGGTGCTAGCACCAAAACGGCGTGATCGCGATCGCTTGCGTTGTTTAGCACCAGGTCAACCACGATGCCACCAACTTTTTGGCGCAACTCTGCGGGCGGACCTTCCGCCACAACGCGACCTTCATCGAGGATCACCACCCGTTGCGCTAGGCGGTCGGCCTCTTCTAGGTATTGAGTGCAGAGCAACACCGTTGTTCCTTCTGCAACAAGTGACTCAATAACCTTCCACATCGCAAATCTGCTGCGAGGATCAAGTCCGGTTGTTGGTTCGTCGAGGAACACGATATCGGGACGACCCGTCAGACTGAGCGCAAGGTCGAGCCGCCGACTCATGCCGCCCGAATAGGTAGACAAATGTCGGTCAGCGGCGTCTTGGAGACCAAACGACGTAAGAAGTTCGTCAGCCCGCTCTCGAGCTACGGCCGCCGACATTCCGTTGAGACGAGCCATCATCTGAATGTTTTCCCTTCCAGTCAAGAACACATCAACCGAAGCAAACTGACCGGTCAGCCCGATGCATCGGCGAACCTTTGCGCCTTGCGTGCGAACATCGAAGCCTCCGACGGTTGCCCGGCCCGACGTTGGTCGCAACAGGGTAGAGAGCATCCGGATGAGGGTGGTTTTGCCCGACCCATTGGGACCAAGAAGTCCAACAACCGCTCCACGTTCGATTGACATGCTTACATTTGTTACCGCTTGCACGGATCCGTAAGTCTTTGTTAGCGCCTCCGTACACACAGCGAAATCGCTTGGCACTGCATCAACACCAGTTGATGGCGAGTGAGCGATAGCCGAAGTGGGGGCACGCGCAGCAGTTTGTGCGCGAGGTGCGGCAATAGAGATCATCAGGACTCCTCAACGTTGAGCGTTGCGCTCTATGCACCTAGCTACCCCATTCGCACACAAACCAAACCGATCCGAAGTTTTCATTTGCCCAGAAGCGAAGATTGCCGTTGGCGGTAGAACCCGATGCGGAACAGTGCATCAGGTGAGGGTTTTACGTGGTGCATCACCGACGGAGGAATGTCGCGATGTTCCCCAGCGCGAATCACGAGTTGGTTTCCAGAGTCGTATTCGAAACAGAAATCAACCGTACCCACGCTCACGTTCAGCCGACCCCAGACTTCTTCCGCTAGGTGGTGTGCCTTCAGCAATGCAACAGGGGTGGAGAGTGAGGAGAATTCTCGAGATGTACTCACGAGTGGCAAACCGACCGGTACGGCGAGGTTGAACCGATCACCACGCGATCCGATCATCGCCAACACGCCGCTTTCGTCGAACCCCACCGCAGATCCGTAAGCAGAACTGAACAACCCTGCGTGGCCGCAGGGGGTGATCGCGGCGATCACAATGTCTTGGTCGTCCGGATTCGATGCTCCTTCAAATCGTAGGGTGGCCATCACGTGGAGCTCCGATGGGGTTGTCTTCGCCCCACAGTCGCAGACGATGCTGGGTCCCGATGCCGCCCGCAACTCGCGAGTGAAACCGGCGGCATGTAGTCGTGTCAATGCGTTCGTCAGCGTTTCCATACATCACCTAGCTGCAGCTTGGCTTGCTCGCTGTGACAGTAGCGATCGGGTGCTTGGGGTGATTGGGGGTCCTTTCGGGCGGTCACACCGCAAGTGTGTGGCGTCGAAAGGGAACACTGGGATACTCGCCGATCGCATCTCGCATCACCTTCAGCTGGACGCGGTCAGATGCAACCGTGCTGATGTCGTCAAGGGGGATGCTGATATCTCGATGCCCCCACAGATGACCATGCTCCAAAATCAAGTGAGTGATCTTCCCGTTTGCATCGACAGCGAACCCGTCAACATGTCCAACTTTGTGGTTGTCGCTACTCATCACTTCGCTGGCACGCCGCACCTCGACTGTGTCTTTAGGTAAGCGGTCATAGGACATTGTCATGACCGGCGAGCCACCCCAACCAAGCCCCGAGCCATATCCGTAGGGGTATCCAATGTATCCGGTGGCGCCCAGATCACCGTAGTAGGGGTAGTACGGCCACGACAGGACTCGGCTGATGCCGGGAGCCCATGAGCCTTTGTCGTCTGGCCACGTTTCAAGCGGAATGAAGTCTGTTTCTTGAACAGGTGGGCAGTTTGACACATCGGCAATCGACAGCGAGATTGAGACCATTTCATCTGTCCATGTCACTCCGCCAATGGGTCCAAGACGGCTGTGATCGTGATGATGCGCTGGTTCAATGACGAGGTGAGTGACCTTCCAGGTGATGGGGTCAACAACGATATCGGCAACCTCCCCACATGGTCCATCCGTCGCTGTAGCTGGCATACCGGTGGTGAGAATCACGAGACGAGTCCTTTGTTAACGATGCTGGACACAGCTCTTACCCCGCCTCGGTGACCTTCAAACGAACGACACACGTTGGCCTACATGTGGAAACCAGTCCGTCGCTGGCTCCCAACACACGCCAGCACGGATCCACGGCAACCGGCCCGCAAAGTGCTGTTCCTTCCCGTTTGGCAGTGTCATGTCACCACCTCACTGAGCGGCTGATCAGGCTTACGACGGAACGTCGCAAGCCGCCAGCCAGCTTCGATGATTGCGATTGCGATGAGGGCGATACCAAATGACTGGATCAGTTGCGGGGTTGGTGGGAACTCCAGCCGCCAGAATTGTCGAAAGACAGGAATGATGAAGGACGCAACACCGACCGAACCGAGCATCACGAGCAGCGCTTCTCGTCGCCTGTTGAGCGGTCGCGCGAGAACATCCACGATCCATAGCCCGACGAGTCCGAGCACCATCGTTGCGGCGGTTCGTGCTTGCGGCACAAGGATTTTTTGTGACTGAAGCGAATTCGTATAAGCAGCAAAAGTCGCGACGGCTGCTGTTACTCCCGCGGGGAAGGCGAACTCCGCCACCCGTTTAAGGAACCCTGGTTGCGTGGTTGGTGCTTGCGGCGCAAGGGCCAGAAAGAAGCCAGGAATACCAATAGTAAGTGCACTGATTAGCGTGAGTTGACGGGGAAGAAACGGGAAGGGAACGCGCGCAACACCGGTAGCTACAGCGAGCACCATGGCGTATACCGTTTTGGTCAGAAACAGTTTGGCGACACGCTCCACGTTGGCGATCACCCGTCGGCCCTCAGCAACCACACCGGGAAGACTGGAGAATCCGCCATCTACCAAAACTAATTGCGCAACGGCTCGTGTGGCTTCGCTGCCAGACCCCATTGCAATTGCCAAGTTGGCATCCTTCAGCGCAAGAGCATCGTTCACGCCATCGCCTGTCATGGCAACCGTCTTGTGCTGCTGTCGGAGCGATTGCACCATGATTCGTTTCTGTCGAGGCGTGGAGCGGCCGATGACTTTGGCTTCGGCAATCATGTTTGCTACCGCTGCATCGTCTGGAAGTGTGCGCGCATCGACCACGGTGTCCTTGACGTCTAGTCGTGTCATCCCGACTGAACGTGCAATTGCTGCAACAGTCTTTTGGTTGTCGCCCGAGATGATTTTGATATCGACATGTTGCTCGGCAAAGTACTGCAATGTCTTTTGGGCGTCGGGCCGGATTCGCTCGGTGAGCATCACGATCGCGGTGACTTGTAGATCAGGTGGAAGATCGTCACTCGACAGCACTGCCGAGGTTGTCGCCAGAACAAGTACGCGTTTTCCAAGGTCTGTCTGTTCTTTCACGTGATCAAGCGCCTTACTGTTTGCGACTCCACCAGCGCCCAAGACAATTTCGGGTGCACCCATGACCCACGAGGTTGTCTGCTTATTATCGTCATCAATCGAAACCGACACAGCAGCCCACTTTCGAGCTGAAGAGAACGGAATCAGCGTGTGTTGGTGAACGTTGTTCGAAGCATCCTGAGTAGCTTTTTGAATTGCTTTTGCGGTTGCGTTTGATGGGTTTTGAGTCAATACGCGCAACACGCTGCTACACAGGTCCAGTGATGCCGCACCAACCGGTCGTATCTCGTCAACGGCGGGAGCGCCTTCGGTAAGCGTGCCTGTTTTATCGAAACAAATGGTGTCGACTCGCGCCAAACCCTCGACAGCGCCCAACTCCTTGACCAAAATCCCCTGCTTGCCCAGCCGAATGATGCTGAGGGCCAAGGTCATCGATGTGAGCAGTACAAAACCTTCTGGGACAATTTCGACAACGCCGGTGGCTGAACCGAAGACTGCGCTCCTCCACGTCTCGCCTCCCATCCGTTGCCCGATCAAAAGAGCTGCAGCAATAGGGCCGATCGCCCACGTGACCAGTTTCAGCACGGTGTCAGTAGCGACTTTCAATTCGGAACTCACGGGTGCGAATTTTCGGGCTTCCGACGAAATCGTGTTGGCAAATGACTCGTTACCGACTTTTTCCGCTTGGAACCATCCGGAACCGGCTGTCACAAAGCTGCCCGACCTCAGTTGGTCACCTACCTCTTTTGCTTGTGGCTCGGCCTCTCCCGTCAAGAGCGATTCGTCGATCTCTAACCCGTTGCTTATGAGTACCGGACCATCGACAACGATCTGTGCTCCGGTGGACGTTCCCACGATGTCGCCCTGCACAATACGGGCCGAGGCGAGTTGTTGTTGCTGCTGGTCTCGAAGTACAGGAATTGTCGTGGCAGTCAACAACGCCAATTTGTCGAGTGTGCGTTTTGCTCGAACCTCTTGCACAACGCCGATGCACGTGTTCAAGACCAAAATGATGCCGAATAGGCCATCGACTGCCGGACCCATAGTCAAAATGATGGCGAGTAGAAGGCCCAGGATGGCGTTAAATCTTGTGAAAACGTTCGCTTGAATGATCTGAGCGGTGGTTCGTTCGCTGTGACCGGTCGTCCTGTTGGACTTGCCCGCTGCGGCCCGTTGCTCTGCTTCGGCGGAGCTCAGTCCACGTAAAGATTCTGAACCGGGGATTGCGACGCCTTCCACAACGTGTTGTTACCCGGAATGTGGGGACCTAAACCTTGCTGCTCAAT
>JANMEI010000066.1:0-6027 GCA_031376865.1 Acidimicrobiia bacterium
CAGTCGTGAACACGTCATCGGTCGATGGTGGTACCGGAGTGGTGTCGGTAGGGACGAGCGTTTCCGTTGGAGCAGCTGTTGCGGAAGGCTGAGTAGCAACCTCTTCGGCCTGCGTGTTGTCAGATGCCCCGTCGTTGGAAGACGCACAAGCACCTAACGTGATGGCAGCGAGGCAAGCAATGGCGAGGCGACCGACGTTCTTTTGAGCAGACTGGGCGAGCAATTGGGTGACGTTGTTGAACATGCTGCCAGTGTCGATTGCCGGGGGTCATGTTCGCATCGGTCGAAAGGCAGATTTTGAGATCTGCTTGCAATATGTGTACGAACTATTCCCGACGTGGGAACTGCTTTGAGTCTGCCCAAAATGCCGCACCCCACACCAGCAGGCCACCAAGAGACAGCAGCACTTTGATCTCTGGAATAGCAAGATGGGCACCTCCAGCAAGGAGGAGGTCAAACAGGAATCCGGCGAACGCGAAGTCTCTCAAAAAGCGCGGACCCTTCTTGGCCAGGATGGCGCCCACCCCAACCACTTTGCCGATGGTGAGAAAGTAGAAGGTCCACCACGGGTAGCCAAGGTGTGCCCACTCTGCTTTCGAGGCGTCGAGATCGAGCATGCCAAAGACGGCTGATCCAAGAAACATTGCAGAAAAAAGCCCGGTTGCAACCCAATAGGCGCGCGCGGACAGCTGGACAGAAGTTGACATACCACGATCGTGCCAACCAGCCGATGAGCCGGCATCGGTCAAAGGATGTATTTGCCCGGGTTCGCTGCCACATCTGTCGAATGACCGATGTGTTTCGCTAGTGGGCGACAACAGACTTCATCCATGATCAATGACCTGCTCCAATTCGTCCTCGTCGGTGTCCGTGACTACTTCATCTTCTTTGGCTCCGCCTTTGTGCTGCTGTGGTTTCTATTCCGTCCGAAAATTGAACACCGCAAGGTGCAACTCAAACAGCGCGGCAACGCCAAACAATAGTTCCATGAGGTCAAATGGTCGCTCTTGGCTCAGATCGGATTCGTCGCTGGTTTGTTGTTCTTCGGCGATGGCAAGGCACCAGGCTTGCTCGTTCAGCTAAACACCAGCAACATCAGTGTGCTGATCATCGCATCAGTTGGCTTCATTCTGATCGACGACGCCTGGTTCTACTGGACCCATCGAATGCTGCACGCGAACACTCGGCTGTACCGATCGATCCACAAAATTCACCATCGAAGCATCGATACAACACCGCTAACCGGATTGTCCTTTCATCCAATCGAGTCGTTCATCATCGGCATCCCGCTAGCGGTGTTGCCAATTTTCATAGGTGTGCAGGCGAACTTTCTCTTCGTCGCTATCTACATCTCGACCCTGAACAACATTCTTGGACACAACGGGTTTGAATGGGCACCAAAGTGGTGGGACAAGGTACCGGTGCTGCGACTGAAGACGCCATCGATTCATCACAATCTTCATCATGAGAAGTCCCGCGGCAATTACGGCCTGTACTTCACGTTTTGGGATCGATGGATGGGTACCGAGTTTGCCGACTACGAGGCACGAAAGGTGACGCTTCGCAACCGGATCACAGCGAAAGGCAACCCGCCAGACGCGGGATCTTCGGGAGACGGGTCGGGCGCTGGTCGCCAGTTGGCCAGTGTCTAACGACCTATATGGTGCCGGCCCATCGGACTCGCTGCGCTCGCCACTCGACCGTGCACGACCCATATGGTGCCGGCCCATCGGACTCGCTGCGCTCGCCACTCGACCGTGCACAGGAAGTGTGAAACTTGCACTCACCATGCTGCCCGACTCACACATCCAGCTAGCGACAACGCCTCAACGCGGAATCAAGGAATGGCTGATTTCGCACGTGCAACTAGCCACCACCGCTGCGGTGTTTCTCGGAACGTTGGCATTTTCCTTTGGTCCAGATCAGCCCCGCATGATGTGGTTTGCCAACATCGTCCTGTCGGGTTTGGCAGCAGGCACCAGCTGGCTCAGTTTTCGGTTCCACTGGATCGCTCTCCTTGCAGTCGCTGTGATGTGCTTCGGTTCGCCGGTGTTCAGTGCAAGCTTCGCCGCTCTCGAGCTAGTCGTGGTCTTCGTTCTGTTCCAAGTTGTGTGGCGCAGCGAGATCGATCCCCGGATCGTCACCGTGATCGGCTTCGTGTCGCTCACCGTTAACGACTTGTGGCTGCGGCGAAACGCTGACGATCCCTTTAGCGGGCCCACGGTGTTGTACCCGGTGATTCTCACGGCCCTTGGTGTTGGGCTTGGATTCCAGGGTCGGCTACTTCGTCGACAACACACGGAACTTGTTGCGCTACAACATGCAGATCGAGAACGAGCGGTGTTAAGTGAACGACAACGAATTGCTCGTGATCTGCACGATGTTGCTGCGCATCATCTCTCTGCCGTGGTTGTTCAAAACAGGTTGGCATTACGGATCGCCACGACGGATTCGCTGACCGAAGCAGCAGACTTCTCGGCCCAGACTGCTGCAGAGGCACTTGACGCGCTTCGCAAAGTAGTAGGTGTGCTAAGTAGTGACTCGCCCTTGGAGCCACAACCCACGCTTGCTGAACTGGGACCCATGTTTAAGCGGCTTGGTGTGGCAGGGCTCGTCGTTCATGAATCGTCGGGTTCCGAGGTGATCGGGCTTCGCCGAGATGTTGAGTTAGCCGTCGTGCGAATCACCCAAGAAGCATTAACCAATGTGTTGCGTCATCGAGGACCTGGACAAGCGTGGTTTGACCTCTCGGCGATAGACAGTCAACTGCATCTGTCTATCGAGGACGACGGCGTGGAGCACGATGCAATTTCCCAGCAGCTCCCACAGGGAAACGGATACGGGCTGATCAACATGACGGAGCGCGCCACATCCACCGGTGGGTCAATTGATTTCGATCGATCACCTCGCGGTGGTTGGCGGGTTCGGGCAGTGTTCCCGTATACGGCGCAGTCATGACCGCTTCTCCTTCTCTCACGGAGAAGATCAAAGTCTTGATTGCCGATGACGATGAACGCGTCCGCCGGAGCTTCACTCGGTTGCTTGAACTCGAAACAGATATCGAAGTGGTTGCTGTTGTCGCCGATGGTGAGTTGGCGGTTCAGGTCGCCGGGCAGTTGCAGCCTGACGTGATTGTGATGGACATTCGTATGCCTCGTCTTGATGGCATCGGTGCCACCCGTTTGATTCGCGACAACAATCCAAGTTGGGGAAAGATTTTGGTGGTCACAACGTTTGATCTTGACGAGTATGTGCTTGGCGCCGCTCGCGCCGGCGCTTCGGGGTTCTTGTTGAAGGATCAAGCAGCGGAGGAACTTGCCCGGGCCGTTCGTCTCGTTGCATCGGGCGATGCAATGGTTTCGCCGCGAGCAACGGCTCGGTTGTTGCAAGAGTTCGTGCAGCCCATGAGTACCTCCGCCGCTGCACAATTGCTGACGGAACGAGAAATAGAAGTTGTGAAGTTCATGGCTCGGGGGATGAGCAACGACGACATCGCCCGTGAAGCGTTCATCTCACTGGGGACCGTGAAGACCCATGTGAGCAGCATCTTGTCGAAGCTGCAATTGCAAAGCCGAATTCAGATTGTGGTGTGGGCCTTCGAAAACAGACTGACTCCATGAGCGCGGGAATCAACTCGTGAGAACACAATCTGTACTCCTCTACGATTATCAGGTGTCCTCGAATCCACCAGCGGTCCCGGCCGATACCTCACCCGAGGTATGGCGAATTCAGATGGATGCGATTGCTCGGCGAACTCCCGCTGAGCGACTGGTTGAGTGGGATGCGCTGAATACTGCAATTGCTCAAATGGAGGCCGACGGAGTCCGTCGACGGCACCCCCACTACAGCGATCGGGACGTGTTCCTGGCGATCGTTCGACATCGTCACGGGGATGAACTTTTCCAGGCCGCCTGGCCCGGCGAACCACTTTTGCAGCCATGACCGGACTGGTCGCTGCCTTTCGAGCCGTCGTAGAAAGCCTTGACCGCCTTCACATCGAATACTGCGTGGTTGGGTCAACCGCGGCAGCCTCATGGGGCGTAATCAGAGGTACTCGAGATGTTGATCTTGTGACCGTGATGTCACCGGAAGACGCCGAACGGTTGCTACAGAGCTTCGGCCCGGATCTGTACGTCCCCACAGAGCAAGCGCGTTTGGCCGTTGCGGAGTATCGGTCATTCAACGTTTTGCACCCTGCATCGGGTGGAAAGGTTGATGTCTTTGTTGCAGCTCCTGATGATGCGTTTACTCAATCGCGTCTTCGTCGCCGGGTTGCCACTGACGTCCTCGGCGTCATTGCGTGGGTCGCGAGCCCAGAAGATGTCGTGCTCGCCAAATTGCGTTGGAGGTTAGAGTCACGATCGGAAGTTCAATGGCGTGATTGTGTGGAGATCGCTTCAGTTCAAGCGCTCGATTCGGACTACCTCTGGCGGTGGGCGGAGGTGCTGAACGTCGAGGCTGATCTTCAGGAGTTGCTGACGGTTGCCCAACCACCTGCAAGCCAGTGATTACACAGTCGCGATCCGTTTGTGCAGTTGTGTCAGCCACACCTGACGCAACTGCATAAACCAAGGCAGGGAGATTCAGTCCTAGTTGCCCCAGCGGGACTGGCCGAAGCGGTAACCAACGGAGCGGACGGTTTGGATCAGGTTGTGTTCTTCGCCCATCTTGGCGCGCAAGCGACGGATGTGAACGTCGACGGTGCGGGCACCGCCGTAGTACTCATAACCCCACACTCGTGACAGCAGCGTTTCACGAGTGAACACCTTGCCCGGATGAGTGGCTAAGAACTTCAACAACTCGTACTCCATGTACGTGAGATCAAGTGGTTGCCCATCCATCTGCGCTTGGTACGTCTCGAGGTTCAAGATCAACGGACCCAACTCAACCAACTCGGGCCGACCACCTTTGCCAGCCCGCCACATTGAATGCTTTAAGCGCGCATGCAATTCCGTTGGGTGAAACGGATTCAAACAAAAATCGTCGTACAGATCTTCACGCAGTTCTAAATCACCTAACTGTGCGCCCGAAACCAGCAGCACCAACGGCGACAGTGGCAAATCTCGCTTACGCAACGAACGACACAACGCCCACGCGCCTTCCGGGTCTGCGTCGGCGATCACAATGGCGCCGCCCCAACCTTCTTCGGGCTCGGATCGTTCGGCGGCAATAGCCGATGCAACCGCGTGCCACTTGTACCCCGACAGGTCGAGGGTTTGCACCAACGCGGGAGGCGGTGGATCTGGGAACAGCAACAGAGGTTGTATGCCGGTCAACATTGTCATAAGTCAGGGGTACGTGTGCGAACTTTGCCGTTATAGCGACGGAAGATAGCGTTCAAGCTCGAACTGGCTGACATGAGTTTTGTAGGCCGACCACTCGGCCCGCTTGTTCTTGATGAACCATTCGAAAACGTGCTCGCCAAACGCTTCGGCCACTAACTCGCTCTCTTCCATGACGTTGACCGCTTCAGACAGCGATGACGGCAGCATCTGGATGTCCTTCAACATGGCTTCGTGTGGGGTCATGTCGGCCAGGTTCTCGGTCAACTCGCCCGGCAACTCGTAACCTTCACGGATACCTTTCAATCCAGCTTCCAGTAGCAACGTCAACGCCAGATAGGGGTTGCAAGCCGGGTCGGCAGCGCGGTACTCAATTCGGGTTGACGATGTCTTGCCGCGTTTCAAACGTGGCACACGAACCAACGACGAACGATTGTGATGAGCCCAGCTGACATACACAGGTGCTTCATAGCCAACCACTAAGCGTTTATATGAATTAACCCACTGGTTGGTAACGGCGGTAATCTCGGGTGCGTGCTTCAAGACGCCAGCCAAGAACTGCTGCCCCGTCTCGGAAAGCAGGCCCGGATCCTTCGGGTCAGCAAACGCGTTCTCATCGTCTTTGAACAACGAAAGATGCAGATGCATGCCGCTGCCTTGCACACCGCTAATCGGCTTCGGCATAAACGTTGCGTACATACCGCTTTCCATTGCCACCTCTTTCACCACCAGTCGACTGGTCATG
>JANMEI010000074.1:0-1335 GCA_031376865.1 Acidimicrobiia bacterium
GATGCCCATGTATTCGCCTCGAGCACGCTTTTCTGCTTGCTCCTTGCGAAGGTCGTCGTAACCAGCAATGCGCATCGCTTCAGTTAACGCGGCTGGATAATTGCCCGAGTCGTACTCCCACCCGGTGGGTGTTGTGTACGGGAACTGCTCGGGCTGGATGAGGTTCTTCATACGAAGCTCGGCCGGATCAACGCCAAGTTCATCAGCGAGCCGATCCATCAACCGCTCGATGAGGTACACCGCTTCGGTGATCCGGAACGAACACGCATAGGCCACACCACCCGGCGCCTTGTTGGTGTACACACCAGTGACCTTGCAATGCGCAACCGGATAGTCGTACGACCCAGTGAAGATGTGGAACAGACCAGCGGGAAACTTCGTTGGCTGCGCAGTGGCATTGAAAGCACCGTGGTCAGCAAGCACATTGGTACGTACACCTAAGATCTTGCCGTCTTTCGTTGCCGCGATTTCGCCATGCATGTGATAGTCACGAGCGAAGCCGGTGGTCATCAGGTTGGACGAGCGATCTTCCATCCATTTGACAGGCTTCTTGGTAATGATCGAACCAACCACGGCCAACACATAGCCCGGATAGATCGGCACCTTGTTGCCAAAACCACCACCGATGTCAGGCGAGATGACCTGAATCTTGTGTTCGGGGATACCCGCCACCAACGCGTAGATGGTGCGGTGAGCATGCGGCGCTTGGCTAGTGATGTAGGCCGTTAGCTTCCCGCTGACCGGGTTCATGTAGGCGACTGACCCGCACGTCTCCATGGGTGCCGGATGCGACCGTGGATACAACATATCCAAACTGACCTTCACATCGGCACCAGCAAATGCAGCTTCAGTGGCGGCTTCGTCGCCAGCTTCCCAGTCGAAGATGTGGTTGTTGGTCTTGCCTTCGATTTCGTCGCGCACCAACGGAGCATCCGCATCGAGCGCCTTGCGGGCATCGATCATGGGCGGCAGCGGTTCGTATTCGACGTCGATCAATTCCAACGCATCGCGCGCAGAGTACTTGTCTTCGGCGATGACGAACGCCACTTCTTGACCCTGGAAGCGGACCTTATCCGTCGCTAGCACCGCTTGCACGTCGGCGGACAGCGTCGGCATCCACGCCAACTTCAGACCCTCAAGCATGGCGCCGGTGATCACAGCTTTCACCTTGGGATGCGCTTCAGCAGCAGACGTATCGATCTTGACAATTCGTGCGTGTGCATAGGGACTAGCCAAGATGGCACCAAACAGCATGCCGGGCATGGTGACGTCGTCAAGGTAGTTGCCCTGACCGCGCAGGAAACGAGCATCTTCGACCCGGCGCATGTTGCCGAA
>JANMEI010000096.1:0-1972 GCA_031376865.1 Acidimicrobiia bacterium
GGGCCGAGCATCACCGACGGCCGCGTCTACATCGGCGGCGGCGCCGCGGGGGTGATCTGCGTCGAGTTGGAAAAGGCACTGCTCGACGGCAAGGAGGTCGATCCGCCGACCATCGCCAAGATGCAAGACCTGACCGACAAACCGTTCGGCGTCAACATTGCTCAAGCATTTGTCCGCGACCCGGGCATTGTTCAATTCGTGATCGACCAGGGCGTCCGGTTCGTCACTACGTCCGCAGGCGATCCCACCAAGCACACCGCAACGTTGAAAGCTGCCGGTCTGACAGTGTTTCACGTTGTGCCCACGCTTGCCGGTGCACTGAAAGCAGTAGCAGCGGGAGTGGACGGACTCGTCGTTGAAGGTGGCGAAGGTGGCGGATTCAAAAACCCGCGCGACGTCGCCACGATGGTGCTGCCACCGCTGATTGCGTCAAAAGTAGGTGTACCTATTGTCGGCGCCGGGGGCATCACCGATGGTCGCTCCATGGCTGCGGCGTTTGCGTTGGGCGCTGAAGGTGTGCAGATGGGTACGCGTATGGTCAGCGCTGCCGAGTCCCCAGTTCACGAAAACTGGAAGAACGCCATCGTCGATGCGGCCGAAACAGACACAGTCTTTTTGAATCGCTTTTCTAAGCCCGGCTTGCGGGCCCTGCGAACCGAACGCACAACAAAACTGGAACACGACGATCACGTAGGTATGGAACACTTCGGGCGAGCGCTCGATTTGTATTTCGGCGGCGACATGGAATCCGCGATCGCGCTGACCGGACAAGTGGCTGGACGCATTGAGTCGATCGAGCCGGTCAGGGCAATTTTGCATAGCACGATGGTCGAGTTTTTCGACACACTTCAAACACTCAGCACCAGCTTTGGCGCCGCGCCCTGATCGCCGCCCGTGGGAGTGATGCGTTGTTCGTTGAACCTTCGTTGGCGGAGGTTTTCGTCGTGGGCTGGGGGTTCTCAATATCGATAGCCAACAAACAAATTTGACAGCCAACGAGGGATACAGGAAGGTGGTGTACTACTCACAGAGAACGATTGGTCCCAGCCCTCGAAAGGCTCTGCGTCTTGTAGCAACGGAAACGGCGAATAATGTATAGGGCCAGCGCAAGACCAAGTTCAACCAGTCCGATAGCACTAATGCAGAGCAGGATTGCCAACACCCCAACCACCCGAGAAAGGCCAGAAGACTCGATGTGTTGAACGAATAGACCGGAAGCTACAAAGATTCCGATCCTCTCGGTTGTGGAAATGGATGGCGAATTCACAGTTTCTGCTCGCACGAAAACACCCCCAATGCTGCCGAACGTTCATCCGCTTTTATTTGTTTCAGGGCAGCTTTGGTCTCATCGGTCAAAGCGGGGGATTTGCGACTTGATCGAGAAACAGAGATCACTCCGTTGCTCCACCGAACTGGCGGTGGGTACCCAATCGTGTCTTCAGAGCGGGTAAAAAACAAACCTGCAATTTCTTCCTTCGTCCCATATCGGCCGTAGCCCAAACTCGTGATGCATTTCCGAAGATCGTCGCGCTGCGCTTTGGTGAGCTTGGGCCGTTGTTCCTGTTGAAGCAAACTGGACAAAAGGATGACGGCCGGATCTCCCGGATTTCCCTTCATCGCTTGATTAATGCAGCGAGCAATGACCTTTTGATATTCTGCTTTTGATTCGGGCGACAAACTTCGCGCATACTCCAGGTTAGGGTCTGGTTTCGCATAAACCACTTTGGGATCTTCGATCGTTGTGGAAATTCCGAAACCCCAAAGCTTCGAGAAGTCAACTGTGTTGACATCATCGAGAATGGTCGAGGGAGCGTATGGAATCAGCTTGAAACCCTCTTTCGTAACGCAGGGAACCGCCAGGGTTCCAATTCGTACTAACGCTTGGTTGACCGTCATTGCGGCACGCGCAAAGCTCGCCGTTGCCGGGAAAAGGGAAACCATAACCAGACACATCACTTTTAGCTTCATTTCC
>JANMEI010000118.1:0-2932 GCA_031376865.1 Acidimicrobiia bacterium
GATGCCATGATCCGGGGCTCATTGCCCAGGCAACATGCGCCGGTTCATGGCAGGGTGTTGGTGCGTTGTTGAGCGACTGGCTCATGCCATGCCAGTGTAGACTTTTTGTATGACAAGTTCGTCTACAACTATTCGAGTCAACACTGACCAACGAGAGCGCCTTCGACGACTCGCCGACGAGCGACAGGCGACGATGTCCGAAACGCTTGACGCAGCACTCGAGTCGCTCCGACGCCAACAGTTCTTCGAAGCAATGGCGGCCGCCGAAGCCCAGCTACGTAGCGATCCCGTCGCATGGGAGGCATACGTGCAAGAGCGCGACACATGGATCAACCCTGACCTTGCTTCATCGTGAACTTCGGCGACATCGTCATGGTTGACTTTGGCACGCCGATTGGATCCGAGGCCGGGTTTGTCCGCCCGGCAGTACTGGTCACAGCTGACGCATTCCTACGGTTCCGACCGACAGCACTCTTCGCAGTGCCTCTGACGTCAACAGCAAGGTCGTTCCCAAGTCATATTCTTGTCGCCGCCGACACGCTCAACGACTTACGTGTTGATAGCTTCGCCCTGGTCGAGCAACTTCGGGCCGTCGCTATCGAACGGTGCTCCGCGCCCACTGGGAACGTCGGACCCACAGTTGCTCACCAGATCCTCGACGTCCTTGCGATGATCACTGGAATGCCCTGAACACGAACTCGCCCCTATTGTTGAACTCTTTGTCTCGTCCGTACACAAACGATCCCAGTACCATCACAGCCGTCTGACTTAGCGCTTAGCAGTGCTGTCACTGCCGACGATTGCTACGGAGTCCGTCTCTATGCTGAATAGCAAATCAGGCTCGACCTAAGTTTCGAAGCAGATGACCGCACTCGAAGAGGTGCAAGCTACCGAACGGTGGTAGCCGGTCGAGTCGAAGTCACTACTCGCTTCGTCGTGGTAGCTCGCTTCGTCGTAGCTGGCTTCGTCGTGGTCGGCTTCGTCGTGGTCGGCTTCGTTGTTGTTGTTTCCGTGCCGATGGTGGACGGCGGCGTTGAGGTCGACGATGTTGTGGACGTCGATGTAGACGAAGACGTTGACGTTGTTGTGGACGAAACGCTGCCGCCCTTGCCAAGTTCAAAGTGTGTCGCGATTTGCGTGGCGGACAATTGCCCTGAGTACACCGCAACTTCATCGAACGAGTACCCAATGAACCCAACCCACGTAAATGCTCGGGGCAGCGAATCAACATGGGGTTTTGCCGACACAAGCACTGAGTCAACGTACAAAGACGCCGTCGCCGGTCCAACCGTCATGGCGAAGTGGTGCCATTCACCGTCATTGACCACGATTGAAGTCGACGCGCCTGGAGAGCCTGCGGGAGACGTGCTCGTATTCAGCTGAAGAGAACCGGTAGCGGACAACGAAACGTTCAGCTCTGCTTGTCCAAACAGGGTGTCATTCACCGCATTCACGGGGGTCTGGATCCATGCTTCTACTGAGCGGACCCCCGTGGGAACACCGGTGACCAGCAGCCCACCGAATTGCCCACCCGTGCGGCCACCACTGTTGCTAATGCCAGTGGTCTCCACACCCGAGAAGCGCCCTGATCGGCACCCAATCTGATCGATGGCAAGGCGGCCGGAACTTTCCGAGCGCCAATGCGATGTGGCACCATCAGCAAGGACAAGTTGTTCGTATGGGGTAACCGGCGGCGATGCACTGCACGCCCGACCTGTCATCCCGGTGAACCAATGCCCACGAACTTGATTGTTGGTCAATTGGGTTGGGTAGTAAGCAACTTCATCAATCGACTGGCCCAGATCCCCAACCCAAACACCTTCTGTTGCGGTGGTGTCACTATACGAACGAGCAGAGGCAAGGACCGAATCAACGTAGAGCAGGGCATAGGTGGGACCCACGGTCAGAACGAAATGATGCCATTGGCCATCATTCACCGGCCCTGGGACGAACGAATGCGAACCAATATTCGCAGCAACGGAATAGGTTCCGGTGTCCAGGGTCGGAAAGCCGTTGAAGATGAAACCTGCCGAGAGAGTGCCGGATTTGATGACCACCCCTTCTGAACCAACCGGTGCTTTAACCCAAGCCTCTATGGAACGAGCGCCGGTTGGAACGGGTGCAGTCTGAAGAAATCCGTTGCTTGAGCTTACGGCAGCAGTGTCACTGTCTCCGTTTAGCGCTCCGGCAACCCCGAGGGCCCCACTTCCAAGCATCACGTTTCGGGTGCCCATCGAATCAACAGCAACGGTACTTCCAGCGGCGCCACCCAAACGCCAATACGACGAGGCACCATCTCCACGCACAACCTGTTCATATGCGGACACAGTTGTTTGCGCTGAAACCACCGACATCGAAACTGCTGCCGTTCCAGCCAACCCAACAATTGTGGCAAGCCCGACGGCAATGCTCCGGATCTGTGCTGTCTTCATGTGATTCCTTCGACTAACCAATATTGAGCAATTGTTCTTGCGAAAGCGCGCAAGTCACCTCATGACATCGGCAGGTTCACGCAAAACCGAAGTCAATTCCTCTATTCCGATGACAGAGCTGGACTCAGCAACAAACAGGCAACTACCAGACAGATTTCTCCCTAAGCTTGTTGCAGGCCCCGTGCAACTGCTTAGTGAGCCGCGAGAGCTATCTTCGCCTTCGAACCCAAGGAGTTGCTATGACTATCAACACCGTTCAGCGAACAACACACCGCGTCCGAGGACTGCTGGCACTCGCGATGATAAGTAGCTTTATCTTCTTGGTTGCCGAGTCCTCATCCGGAGTACCAGCTGCTCGCGTGAACTACACCCCTGATTCCGGAGTCTTTTGAAAGAGAGATTCTGTTATGTCTAGACCGTCGATGTTTGATGCCGAGTTTCGTGCTCGTGCTTGTGAGCTTGCTCGTTCGTCTTCGAAGCCTCGTTCGCAGGTTGCTGCG
>JANMEI010000199.1:0-2570 GCA_031376865.1 Acidimicrobiia bacterium
GTGTGAGCGAACGTCAATTAGTCCATCCCCAAATGCTCTTGGAGCGACTTCACCCCAAACGCCCTCTGCACGCCACCCTTTGTGAGTTCATCGACACCCATACCTGCCGCAAGTGCAGCCGCCACTGTGGTGAGCACCGGCACCTTGGCAAGGGTGGCAGCACGACGACTCTCCGCACCGGCGGTGGAGTCTCGCCGACCTGCACGAGGGGTGTTGATCACTAACTGAACTCCGTCGTTGCGAATCAGATCCAACGCTGTGGTGCCGGTTGCATCGCCAGCCAGCACCTCGGTGAGCTTGGCAACCTCGATAGCCACTGCAACACCCTGTGCTCGAAGGAACGCTGCCGTGCCACTGGTGGCCGCAATCTGCAATCCGGCACGAGCAAACGATTGTGCTGCCGGAATGGCAGCAGCCTTGTCTCGTTCGGACAACGACATAAACACCGTGCCTGATAGAGGAACTCGCGATGATGACGCCAACTGGCTTTTCGCATACGCAACTCCGAACGTGGAGTCGATACCCATCACCTCGCCGGTTGATCGCATCTCTGGACCAAGCACCGGATCAACATCGGGGAAGCGATTGAACGGCAGCACCGCTTCTTTCACCGAAACATGTCCGGTGTTGACCGGTGGCTTCAGCAAACCCTCGGCACGCAGCTCGGCCAAGGTCGCTCCAAGCATCACGCGAGAAGCAACCATCGCCAGCGGCACACCGGTGGCCTTAGCCACAAACGGCACGGTCCGCGACGCTCGCGGGTTGGCCTCCAACACGTACACGGCACCATCTTTCACCGCATACTGCACGTTGATAAGTCCACGTACGTCTAGACGCTCAGCAATGCGGAACGTGATGTCTTCCAACGTCTTCAACACGATAGGGCTGAGCGACTGCGGCGGAATGGCGCACGCTGAGTCACCGGAATGAACGCCAGCCATCTCGATTTGCTCCATGATGCCTCCAATGACCGCAGCACCTGTTGCATCGCGAATGGCGTCGACGTCAACCTCGATGGCATCGGACAGGAACCTGTCAACCAGCACCGGCCGATCGGCCGACAGGCCGCCTTCTCGCCCCAGCGATCCATCAACTGCCAACTCGGCCATGGCTCGACGAAGGTCGGCCTCGTCCTGAACAATCTGCATGGCCCGTCCGCCCAGCACATACGACGGACGGATCAACACCGGGAATCCGTGCGTTGCCGCAATAGCAAGTGCACCTTCGACATCGGTGGCTGTGCCACCCGGAGGCTGCGAAATACCAAGCGAGTTACACAACTCGTTCCACCGATCTCGATCTTCGGCCTCGTCGATGGACTCTGGACTGGTGCCAGCTATCGGGACGCCAGCAGCAGCTAACTGGCCGGCGAGCTTCAACGGTGTTTGACCGCCAAGTGACACGATGACTGCCATCGGCTGCTCAGCTTCGATCACGTTCATCACGTCTTCAAACGTGAGTGGCTCGAAATACAACCGGTCAGAGGTGTCGTAATCGGTGGAGACCGTTTCGGGGTTGCAGTTGATCATGATGGTTTCGAAACCGGCAGCGCGCAACGCGTAGGACGCGTGCACACAGCAGTAGTCGAACTCGATGCCCTGCCCGATGCGGTTGGGACCGCTACCAAGAATGGCAACCTTCTTGCGATCCGACGGACGCACTTCATCGGTGTCTTCATAGGTGCTGTAGTGATACGGCGTAGCCGCATCAAATTCGGCTGCACACGTATCAACGGTCTTGAACGTCGCCCTCACGCCAGCAGCTAAACGAGCCGCGCGCACCGACGCCTCTGACACGCTCCACAGATAGCCCAGCTGCGCGTCGCTGAACCCAAGACGCTTGGCCCGCTTCCATGCACGACGCTCCATTGCCGCGAAGCCAATTGATTCCAAAGCCGCACGCTCTTCGATGATCATCAGCATCTGATCAAGGAACCACGGGTCGATCATCGAAGCCGCAAACAGCTGTTCGACGGTAAACCCGCGCCGCAGGGCTTCGCCTACATAAAACAGTCGCTCGGGGGCACCAACCCCGCAACGAACGATCAAATCATCTGATGCGATGTCGGCATAGGTCTTCTCGGCCGGATCGCAATTAAGACCGAACCGCCCTTGCTCCAGTGACCGCATCGCTTTCTGCAGTGACTCAGTGAACGTGCGACCGATCGCCATCACTTCGCCAACGGATTGCATCCGAGTACCGAGCACCGGTTCGGCCCCCGGCAACTTCTCGAACGCCCATCGAGGAATCTTGGTGACGACGTAGTCGATAGACGGTTCGAACGAGGCAGGGGTTGACTTGGTGATGTCGTTTTCGATCTCGTCGAGCGTGTAGCCAACTGCTAAGCGCGCAGCAATCTTTGCAATCGGAAAACCAGTGGCCTTTGACGCCAAAGCCGATGATCGCGATACCCGAGGGTTCATCTCGATGACCACCATGTCGCCGTTGACTGGGTTGATTGCAAATTGAACGTTGGAGCCACCGGTTTCGACACCGATACGGCGCATCACCTTAAACGTGGCGTCTCGCATTGTTTGATACTCAACATCGGTCAGCGTTTGCGCCGGGGC
>JANMEI010000213.1:0-5977 GCA_031376865.1 Acidimicrobiia bacterium
GTTGGTGCGACCGTGGTTGGTGCCGCAGTGGTAGGTGCCGCAGTGGTGGGAACCACGGTGGAGCGAGCGTTTACGTTGACTGGGTCGGCTGCTGTGAGGTTGCCAACTGCACGGCCGTTGACAAGTGACTGTCCGGTTACCGTTGCTGTTGAACTGATCAGCTCGGTCACGTTGGTGCTGTTGCAACCTTCGGAACCAGCTGTAGCGGTGGTGTAGCTGACGTTGCCGCCTACAGCAATGCTGCCAGGGATGCTGCGGTTGCAGCCGGCGATGGTGTCGTTGACAACAACGTTGACCAATTCGGTTTCGCCGCAGTTGGTGACCGTGATGCGGTACTCAGCGTTGGTGCCTGAGGCAACGCGCAAAGCTTCGGGGGCGGTCTGGGCGTCGAGCCATTCGTCGTTGCTGCCAGCTGGGCGGGTTTCCTTCTTGATACCGATGCACGGACGCACCACGTTGATGGCGGCCGATTCGCTCAGCGTCAATGGGGTCTTGGTCGGGTCGTTGGTAGCAACACGCGTGACCATGATGGTGTGGATGAGGTCTTCGGCGGTGCCAATGGCTCGTGCCTGCACGTTCGGAACGGTGCAGGTGTATTCCAAGCTGCCTTCGGCTTCGACCGAAACTGGCGAGGTGATGTCGCAGTTAGCTGCTGGTGTTGCGGCATTGTCGGTGGTGGTTTTGACCGTGATGTCGTTGTTGCTGAGGAACACGTTACCGTTGGCATCGGTGCCGAGGAAGCGTGGGTAAACGCGAATACGGAATTGAGCTGTGTCACCTTCAACGAAGGTCGGAATGCCAGCCTGTTTCACGTCGTAACGCTTCACGTAGGTTGGCTTCAGTGGAACTTCGTCAATTGGTGGTGTCACCAACGATGCTGGGTCAGCGTCACTCCAGGTCACTCCGTCATTGAGAAGCGCTTCGTCTTGGATGAGCATGTCGAGTTCGGCGAGCGCATCGCGCTTACCGAGGCCGTCGATCTTCCACGATCTCGTGATCACGTTGGTGGCTTCTGACGCGTTGGCTCCTGGACTCACAAATGATGTGGCCAAGCCTAAAAATCCTGACGACAACAAACAGGCCACGCCGGCTGTTCTCGTTGCGGTTCGGCTGAAGCTGCGCTTAGCCCCTAACTTCGTTTTCACGGTTTCTCCTCTGAGATTGTCCCCACACACATGGGCGCTCATCTCTGAACGTTCATTCATCGTAGAAAGTAGTCTCTCACGAGACCTCACTCAGAGTGGTGAAATCTGACAACAATCACTCGGGGACCCCACTAGCGTTCACTGCGATGGATGCTGGTCCACTTATATGGCATCGTTCGCCTGAATCATTGGACCGGTCCCAACCGGCCGTGTGTATTGCGGCGTTCGAGGGTTGGAACGACGCTGGCGAGGCAGCTTCTCGAACGATTCGTCGTTTGGCCGATTTGTGGAACGCCGTTCCGCTGGCGTCAATTGACCCCGAAGAGTTCGTTGATTTCTCGTCAACTCGGCCGATGGTTGAGCGGATTGATGGCAATCGGGTCATCAAATGGCCGGCCACCGAGATTTTGTTGGGGTCGCTGCCGACGGGGCAACCAGCTCTCTTTATTGTGGGCCCGGAACCTCAGTTGCGGTGGCGTACCTATTGCTCGGTGATCGGGCAGGTCTTGGATGCCGCTGGGGTCAATTTGGTGGTGGCGCTCGGTGCGCTCCTCACCGATGTTCCCCACACCCGAGCGACACGCATCACCCGAACCGCCTCGACGGTGGCATTGGCTGCACGGTATGGGTTTACGGTGAGCAAGTACGAGGGTCCTACTGGCATCGTTGGTGTGCTGGCCGATGCGTGCCTGCAGTTCAATATCAATGCCATCTCGCTCTGGGCGTCAGTGCCGCACTATCTGCCGGGCAGTCAGGCACCACGCGCAGCGCTGTCGCTAATCGAAGCGGTAGGCACGTTTTTCGATTTTCCGCTGTCACCGATCGAATTACATGTGGAAGCGGCCGAGTTTGATCGGCAAATCAACGATGTGGTCGAGGGCGACGAAGATATGCGTCGGTATGTCGATCAACTCGAAGAGCGTTTCGACAGCGGTGACGACGAGTTCGATGACGACGATGACGATCTGTTGCTACTTGATGATGACGACGATGATGACGATCCCATCTCGCCCGATGACTTCGTGGCTAACGGCAAACTGATCGACGACTCGGGAAAGCCACTTTCGGGCGATGCCCTTGCCGCCGAATTAGAGCAGTTCTTGCGTGAGCGTGATTCGTAGGTCGGCATTTGTCATGCACAGCGGTATGCTGTGCGCATGACAACTCAGTTGGCCATTCGAATATCCGAGGAACAACTCGACGCAATCGACAAGCTCGTCCCGGGTGTCCACGAGTCCCGATCGGCGCTGATTCGTCGAGCGCTCGAGTTGTACCTCTATCGCCTGGCATGTGAGCAAGATGCCAAAGCATACGAACTTCAACCGTTGACGGACGATGAACTTTCCCTCGGCGCCGATAGCGGAAACTGGGAACTTGCTCCCAAATGGTGAGGGGCGAAATCTGGTGGGCGGCCACCCCGGGAGGTGATCGCCCAGTTTTGGTATTGACCCGAGACCCAGTCGCCGATCGAATCGGTGCTGTAGTTGTTGCGTTGTGCACGCGCACGGTTCGAGGGCTTCAGTCCGAGTTGCCGCTCGGAGTTCACGATGGGATGCCCGATGAGTGTGTGGTGTCGTTTGACAATCTCCACACCATCCGCCGGGATCTCTTTTGGCGGCGAATTACTACCCTTGATCACCAACGGATGAGCGAAGCATGCGATGTGCTGGCCTTAGCGCTTGGTTGTCGTTAGTTCGTTGCGGACGTGATGCGGGGCACCGTACTCCGCAAGTAATTCCAAGAACGGAACCGCGTCAAACGCTTCGGGACCCAAGACTCCAGCGCCCTTCCACTTGCCTGTGGAAACCAACTCCAAAGCAATCACGGGGTTAATCGCCGTCTGCCAAACAACCGCCTGGCAGTCGTATTCGCGTATACTGAAAGCGTTGTCGACCACATGATGCAGATACAGCTCTTGTGGCGCACCAGATTTATCGAGCCCACGCACCCATGATCCTGCGCATGTTTTGCCGTGCATCCGATCCCCTAACCGAGCCGGGTTAGGCAGGGTGGCTGCCACCACGTCTCGAGGTGAAACAGCAACGCCGTTTACCTGCACCTTCTTCGTGGAGTCCAATCCCAGCAGATGCAGGGTTTTTAGTACCTCGATGAACTCCGTGCCCAGGCCGTATTTAAAGGTGACGCGGCCAACGTCGGGGATCCAGCGGGGGATGAGGAGTACTTCTTCGTGCTCGACGTTGACGCATTCCAGCGGACCGATCCCTTCGGGAAAATGAAAGATCTCGGGTTCGCTAAATGGTTCGGTAGTAAACCAGCCCCGCGCTTGCTCGTAAACGATTGGCGGGTTGAGACACTCTTCGATCGTGGTCCAAATCGAAAAGGTGGGGGCAAATGAATAGCCCTCGATGACGAGGTTGCCACCGTCGCGAACACCAATTTCGTCGATTCGGCTAAACAGATGATCTGCTGCGTATCGAGCGAATACATCAGACAGACCAGGTTCAACCCCCAGTGCCACCAACGCAAGCAGGTCGTGCTGGACCCAGTCCTCGTGCGCTTCGAACTGGTCCGCGCCCAAGATGACACCAAGTTGGTTGTGCGGATCAGTCGGGTGAGGCTCGGAGAGGTTCATCGCCATGTCCAAGTAGTGGCATCGAGCCCGAAACGCAGCGGTAAAGATTGGCGGGTTAAATCGTGGGTCGCATGCGTTCACCACGAAGTCCGCTTGGTGAGTTTTCAACAGTGTTTCGATGGCGGTGGTGTTGCTCGCATCCAGTTGCACAGCAATGGTACGGAGCCCACCTTGGCCAGCTGCGGTGGCAACGACGTTCGCTCGTTCGACATCGACGTCGGCAACAACCAGTAGATCGATAAATTTCCTACGGGCGGCGATTCGGGCGAATGCGTCTCCGACCCCACCACTTCCTATGAGTACTACTCGCATAAATCCTTTCAACGGTGAAAGGCCCACGGTATCGGGTGGGCAGTTGTTTGGCCACTTACTTGTGGTGCATCATGATCTGGGCCTCGATGGCAAATGTTGTCACGCAAAGCGTTGCCGTTGAGAACTTCTCGTACTAAACAGGGAAGGTTCACCTACATGTCGCTACTTATCGATGTTGCTATTCATCGTGGTTTCGTTCTAGGCCCACCTTTCCTGTGTCTTTTCCTCTCCCTGTGACCCCTGCCCCGTCTTCCTATCTGCATCGGTTGCACTCCGGGCGAGCAAAGCGATGGCCAGGTCAGCGCATTTCGTCGGTGGCGGCAATCACCAAGCTATTGACCGACACCGTTGCTGGGTTGGGTTTGCGGGTCAATGGTCCGCTGACGTCGGTGGTGTTGTGTTCGCAAGTTGATGGCCCTGATGAGCAATTGGCGTTGCGTCAGGTGCACGCGTGGGTGGAAACCGACCGACGAGACGATCGACGCGACGGGTGGACCGAAGACAGGGTTGGTTTAGCTGGACGATGGGTGGTGGTGAACGACGCCGTTGGTTCGTATGCATACGGATTACCTGGCGGTGGGCCGATTGATCCGCAACACATGGTGTGGCGAAGTGCATTGGCGGGTCGCAATCCAACCGAGCTTGATGTGCGAGCGTGGCAACGTGTCGATCGCACATCGTGGGTGCTCCACGATGGTGACGGCATGGTGATGGGTGAGTTTGTGGTTGACGAGCAACGGCAGATGGGCACGCAAGAATCCAGTGTCGATGTTCGATTGATGACCGGAGCTGA
This sequence comes from Acidimicrobiia bacterium, assembly GCA_031376865.1. Lineage (GTDB taxonomy): Bacteria > Actinomycetota > Acidimicrobiia > Acidimicrobiales > JANYDT01 > JANNBN01. Next base: position 4,844 of record JANMEI010000213.1, read on the forward strand.
TGAGCAGGTATTTGTAGCGGTCGCTGATGCGGTCGAGGTCTTTTGCGGCAGGCCCGCCGCAGCGGTGGTCGATCTTACTACCGACCATTCCGACTCAACTTTCGATCTTCACGCCGTCGTCGAATCTGCAGAACCTGTGGTTGCAAAGATCTACGGCGAGATAGCTGGCCCTGCTGCACTGTGGGTGATCCGCGCTGCGATCGACGTCGAAACCCTGGCCCGATCTGACGCTGACCCCACAGATCGAGCGATCAAGTCGCTCAGTATGTTGATTGGATCGGGTCCGTTCCTTGTTGCGGCTCATCATGAAGCGGCCAAGCAGCTGCAGCCAATCTTGGCTGATGCGATCGTTGCGCAGCGATACTTTTCTAAGCGTGCGTATCAACACTGGGCTGAGAAAAAGGTGTTGTCTAGTGCGGCAGCTAAGACGGGTCGGCGTTCTGCGGGTGATGCGTGGCCGCTCGACGAACTGGTAACCGATGATCACGAGTCCGAAGCGGTTGGGCATCGGGGTTTGCTATCGGGCCATGTGACGGATTTGCGCGGCTTGGTGCTGCTGTTGCTTGAAGAAGATCCTTCGTCGCTTGTAAGTTCGGTATTGATAGAGGTGTTGCGTGACGCGCTGGGCGGTTGGCTAGGTGGGCCTCGGTCGTTGCCGAAGGTGATCGATAGTCGTCGGGTGGTGGCAGTTCGGTGTGCGATCGCCGCTCTGTTGGCAGCATCTGAAGCAGAGCAAGCTGCGGTGGTGTCGAAGGCCTTACGGCAACGCCTGTCGCAGTTGGATACTGACTTGCGGTGGATTGGGCGGCGGGTGGCGTTAGTCGAGACCATCAGTCGGACTGCGGCCGCGTCGGGTTTGACACCCGGCTCTATGTTGACGCCTGAGGTTTGGATGGATCTTGGCGTGTTGTCGCGCAAGACGCAGCGCCGCATGACGAAACGCTTGGCCCGCGCCAGACGTCAGGCAACACGGCTGTTCCGTGACCTGAGCGACGCTGTGTAGCAATCTTTGCTCGAGGTAGTAAGTGCTTCAACAGTTTGAATGATTTGTTTCACCAAGTGTGATGATCACACTTTTTTTTTTGTTGCGGTGTTGCCGATATCTATTGGGTTGTCTCTCAATTGAGGTGTTGC
>JANMEI010000226.1:0-1944 GCA_031376865.1 Acidimicrobiia bacterium
GTCCGATCATCGCCACATTTCATGCGGCAGGCCGCTCCAGCAGCTATAAGTATCTCGGTCGCCCGATCACTCGTGCAGCTAAGCGCATCGATATGTTTTGCGCGGTGTCCGACGATGCCGAGCTGCTGGCGCGCGAGGTGGTGAACGCTCCGTTCGAGCTTTTGTTTAACGGCGTGGAAGTCGAGCGTTTTGCTCGGGCCGAACCCTACAAAGACCCGCAACGTGGCGATGGTCCGACCGTGTTTTTTGTGGGCCGGCACGAAGAGCGCAAGGGCCTCGGCGTGTTGTTGGAAGCGCATCGTCTACTGGGGCGAACCGATGTGCGCTTATGGATTGCCGGCAGCGGGCCGCAAACAGTCGACCTGCAAAATCGGTATCGGTCCAAGCAGATCACGTGGCTTGGGCGTGTTTCCGATCGCGAACTTGCATCGCGCTGGCGGGCTGCTTCGGTGTATTGCGCCCCATCGCTGGGTGGCGAAAGTTTTGGGGTGGTGTTGTTGGAATCAATGGCGGCCAGTACGCCAGTAGTTGCCAGCGATATCGATGGATACCGAAACGTCGTGACGCCCGACCTCGATGGGGTCACTGTGACCCCGAATGATCCTGCGGCACTTGCTCAAGGACTGCAGCGGGTGCTCGATGATCCCGTGTTCGCTGCCCAGTTAGTGGCCGCGGGTGAAGTGCGCGCGGCTGCTTACTCGATGGACAACCTGGCGGCTCGGTACGAATTGCTCTACGAACGGTTGTTGCGTTCGCAATCACCGCGGCAGCGTTCGTCACGGTGGTTCCCGTTTAGTACCGGGTGAGCGGGTTGAGCCGGTTGGGTGACCCGGAGGGCTGTACGCTCTGACGCATGATCTTTCTCATCATCTTGCTGGTGGTCCTGGTGCTGGTGGCAGGCCTGCTCTGGGCGTCCTATAACAGCCTGGTTGGTTTGCGAAACCGTATCGAGGCTGGGTGGGCGCAAATAGAGGTGCAGTTGAAGCGTCGCCACGATCTCATCCCGAATATGGTCGAAACCGTGAAGGGTTATGCGGCGCACGAATCGGGCACGCTCGAAAAGGTCATCCAGGCTCGTAATGCAGCGGTGTCGGCCAAGGGTGTGACAGGGTCGGCCTCGGCCGAAAACGGATTGTCGAAGTCACTCGGTGGTTTGTTTGCACTGAGCGAGTCCTATCCAGACCTCAAAGCAAACACCAACTTCTTGAACCTTCAAGAAGAGCTCTCCGGTACCGAAGGCAAGATCGCCTATGCCCGTCAGTATTACAACGACGAGGTTCGCTCGTACAACACCAAGGTGCAAGGTTTCCCCACCAACTTGATCGCGAAGCGGTTCGGATTCAAAGAGCGTGAGTACTTCCAGACTGACGAAGCCGAACGCGGCCCCGTCACCGTGAAGTTCTAAACCGCTTGTTCCACGATCTGGCCGTTGCACGTGCATGACCAACTAGCTGAAGCGCGTCGAAAGAGCCTGCTCCTGGTGGCATGTTTTTTTCTCGTTGTCTTCCTGGTGGCGTGGGCCTTTGCTCAGGTAGTGGGCGGTGGAGTGATTGGCTTGCTGGCCGCGATCGTTATCGCTGGCGTGTCATCGTTTGTGGCATGGCGCAGCAGTGACAAAGTTGCCTTGTCGATGAGCCACGCAGTGCCGGCCGATGAAAAGCAGTATGCACGCTTTCATAATGTGATCGAAGGACTCTGTGTCGGGTTTGGTATTCCCAAGCCTCGTTTGTACATCGTGGAAGACACCGCACCCAATGCGTTTGCCACCGGACGCAACACCGAGACGGCGGCGATTGCGGTCACCACCGGGCTGTTAGAAAAAATGAATCGACTGGAACTGGAGGGCGTGTTGGGTTCAGGCAATTCTTTTAGTGAAATTCTAACCAACTTACTCAGCCATTCACTGTCTTCAACCTTTTCTTCTATCAAAAAACTTGGCTTTGC
>JANMEI010000229.1:0-12082 GCA_031376865.1 Acidimicrobiia bacterium
GCTGCCGCTCGTTTTCTCCTTGGCCCGGAGAGCAGTTGGATCACCGGCACGTGTGTGTCGGTTGATGGCGGACATCACCTGCGTCGAGGACCCAACCTCGACGCACGATGAACACTCAACCCTAGCCGTCTAGATGCCACCGCTGAAGGTGTCGCATTCGCTGGGCTCTCCGGTGCTGAAGCCCTTCTTAAACCACTTCGTGCGCTGTTCAGATGAACCGTGCGTCCAAGCTTCGCGATTGATCCGGCCCTGGAACTTCTTCTGGATGAAGTCATCGCCAACGCGCGCAGCAGCATCGAGGCCAGCATCAATGTCTGCGTCGGTCAGCTCAACGATGAGTGGCTTCGGGCCCTTCGTCGCATTGGAAGCCCACACGCCGGCATAACAATCGGCTTGGAGTTCGAGGCGAACGGCGGCACTGTTTTCGCCAGACTTTTCCCCGGATTGTTGAACCTTTGCGCTGGTACCGAGCACGTTCTGAATGTGATGTCCGTACTCATGAGCAATCACATAGGCCTCAGCAAATGGGCCACCGGTTGCCCCAAACTTGGTTTGCAGCTCCTCAAAGAAGGTTCGATCAAGGTACGCCTTGGAGTCAGCCGGGCAATAGAACGGGCCGACATCGCTCGTCGCCGGGCCGCAGGCGGTTTGGGTATCGCCGGTGAAAAACTGCGTTTGCGCAACTTTGTATTCCATGTTGTTTTGTTGGAAGACCTGCTCCCAAAACGCATTCACATCGTTGACGACAGCGACCATGCGACACTTTTGACTGTTGTTGGCGTCGGCTCCGGTTTTGCATTCCTGATCTACATCGCCGGTAGAAACGTTGTCTGGCGCGGCTTGCGATTGAACTTGGGCTGGGCCTGCGTTGAACGGATCGTTGTAGTCAACTCCACCTAACCCGCCGCCTCCTCCACCACCGCACTGGCTCGCGACCAGGGCCAAGACAACCATCATCAGCAACCCGCCAGCACCGCCAGCTTTGCCCATGGGGATTCCGCCCCCGCCGCCACCGAGACCGCCAGAGGTTCCACCGCTTCGGCCGAAGCCGCCTCGTGAGCCGCCGCGTCGACGACCTTCCTGGTCGTCGATCTGACTGGTGTCAAGTTTGGCGTTTTCATCGAACTTCATGGTGGCGAACCCTCCGCATGCGCTGGTTCCAGCGCTCCTCGCTTCACACCATAGGGGATGCGAGTTCGAAGTTTCAGCGCAGTTCGTAAATGGTTTCCGAGTTATCCGCCGTGTCGCTGGACGCGAGTTTGTCGTCGTTACGCAGCGAAATCACATGCGACAACACAGATCTTCCGGCAGCAATGATCAATTTCGGATCGAGACCCGGGTACATCTGCTCGACCATCTTCGGGATGGTCTTTGGGCCACTTGATAACTGGTCCAAGACCTGGGCAGTGCGATGCATCCGGTGGAGATACAACTCGTGCACATAGGTGTGTGGATCTTGCACGGCTGGGCCATGCGTCGGCCAGTACAGCGATTCGGTGCGGGCACGAACTTTTTCCAAACTGCGCAGATAGTCGTTGAGATCACCGGCGGGAGGTGACACGACGCTGGTCGACCACGCCATCACGTGATCACCACTGAACAACACCGATTGCTGCGCGAATGCGAAACACAGATGGTTTGAGATATGACCTGGAGTGGCAACGGCCTCGAGTGTCCAACCCGGGCCGCTGAGTTGGTCCCCGTCGCTCATCAACCAATCGGGCCGGTGATCTGCATCGAAGTGCTCTTCTGCTGCGGCGTGATCGGACGCATCCGACGTACCGGTTCCAGCGGCAACGGCAGGACTGTGTTGCGTCGTGTCATTTTCAGGATGTGGTGCACACCCGACGATGATCCCGCCAACCCGGTCTCGCAACATACGAGATCCGGGTGAATGATCAGCGTGTGTATGTGTGCAGACGATATGGCTGACCGTCTCGCCCTGCAGTGCTGTCGCCAGCGCATCGATGTGGGCCTGGTCCGCCGGGCCAGGATCCATCACCGCAACCGTTCCTGTGCCAACGATGTAGGTTCCGGTTCCGAGGAACGTAAAGGCACTTGGATTAGGGGCCAGCACGCGCCGAATGCCCTGACCAACGAGATCTACTCGTCCAGCTTCGGTCACCAGGTCTCGATCGAAAGTGAGTGCCATGAGTACTTCTTACTCTCGTCGGTTTTTCCTTGCCAATTCGACCCCATGATTGCTTTATTCGTCAGGGTAATGATATTGCTGCACTTACGAAATGAACGATGGCCGCTACGCCACTCACCGCCGTGCCGACGAGCACTCCGACCATCCAGATCGCCAGCGCGGCCAGTCCAACATCGCTCACATCAACCATCTGTGTTGCCAATCCCATGAACGCTGTGAAACACAGTGCTGTCCACAGGAAAAACAGCATTCGAACCACCCGAAAGGTATGAGGAACTTCATCCTCCGATAGCCATTGCTGCCGAAGTTCAAGGGCCCTGGCTGTCGCGTCCGCAACGGTCCCGCCAGTTTCGATGATCTCGGCGAACATGAGCCTCTGGGTCAGCCGATCTCCCAACGAATCCAGGTACTGCGGAATCAGACGAGCACAAACCCATCGCGAGATCGCGGCTCGGGCCATCCACGCCAGCGAGATGCAGTCCGACATATGAATCTGCTTTCCAGTGAGGTGCGCGTCGACCCGGTGATGCACGACGGTCTGAACAAAAAACCGCAAGAACTGGACAAAACAACGTCGCACAGAGCAACGGGATGTTCACCGGGGACAAGGTCAGGTGCTCCGATGAACCACGGAAGCGAAAGCTCAACATCCAACCGTTGTACAAACCAGTTCGGCCGGCCGTCGATGCCAATGGTGACAACCACCAGATCAATCGGAGCAGACCCAGAGTTACACTCACCGTTCCGAAGGTCGAAAGGACCGAAAACACGAACAACATCGAGTCATCTCGGACGAGGGCATGAGTGTCGCGAAACGACCGCCACGACTTTCGGTAGGTCGCCACTTCTGCACTATCGGCGTCCTCAGCGACTTGCCCGTCACTAGAACACATCAGGCTCAGTTGAGCAATGATTCAGTTCTCGTGAGTGCAAGTAGTACGAGGCAGGTTAAGCGCATGCGAGCTATCTCGGGGCCCCTTCCGTTGGGACCTTGCCTGGCCAATTGGCGAGATGTGGAAGCAAGGCGCGAAACGATCGCTCAGTGAGGCACCCCTTCCACACGCCAGCGCAATACGAGGCGTCGTCGAGCAGTCGCAGCGCCGTGAACCTGAACGGGTCAAGACGTGGGCGTTTCTGCAGCCATTCTTCAATCGGCATGGCTGCAGAAAGGAACAAGGCACAACGAGCCCGGCGAGAAAAAACTGCAGCCAGTAATGCGAACGGTAGCCAGGCGCGCCACGTTGCCGATGCCAACTGTCGACCAACGCCAAGATGGCCGCGCAAGGCCAACGACCATGCGACACGTCGGGGTTGTGCGATCGCCCGCAGCTTTCGTTCCAGGGCCGAAGCGGTTCCAAACGCAACGCCGACTGCAGCGATGAATCCCAGCGGTCCGCCCAGCAACGCCAGCGCCCATACGGCAACACTCCACCCGCTTGCCTGCAGCGGTGCAACCAAACCCCGATGTCGTTGATCAAGCGGTGCTGCTGCGCTGCCGTAACTCATACGTTGACGTACGAATGCTTGTAGTGATGGTCGAGGGCGATGGTGCGCAACAACATCTGCTTCGTATCGAACCACTTGATTGTTGTCGACGGCGCGCCACACCAGATCAACATCTTCGCCGTAACGCAAACCAGGATCGAACCCTTCAAGTGCCATCAACGCATCGACTCGCACCAACAACACAGCCGAAGGCACATACGACACACGCGATCGCGGCCGCACCGATGCCCGCCGACTCCCCAAATCGAGTGAACTGCGGGTTGTCTCATAGCGCGCCATAACATTTGTGCCGGCTAGCGAAGCAATGCGGGGCGCCGCAATCGCAACGTCTGGATCGTCGAACGCAGCGATGAGCATGGACCAGTCGGCCGGTGGTGAGGCATCGGCATCGATGAACAGCACCACGGCCGTATTGACCTTCGACATTGCCGACATTCGGGCCGGGCCGGGACCTAGCGACCTGTCGTGGCGAAGTACATCGGCGCCCGCCGCGACAGCTGCCGCATGGGTATTGTCGGTCGACCCATCGTCAACCACCACGATGTGAGTAATGCCGGATTTGGTGAGCTCGTGAATCAGTTGACCGATCGACTCGGCCTCGTTCTTCACCGGAATCACAGCAGTGACATCAGCGACCGAATACTGATTCGGCTGCTGATGAGCTGGCTCGGTCATGCCGTTATCTAGCAATCGGCGGGCAATCCGCTCGGCCGCAGCGGTGCTGACATTGCACAGCTTGGCTGCCTGCCCGATCGTCTCGCCATTCAGTAGTTGGGTGACCACCGCAGCCGCGGCCGGTCGAAGGGTCAGCAGTTTGTAGGGTGACCCACCCAACAACACGGTGGTGCCGTCCCGTCCGTCCAGCACCTGCAGACCTGGCTCGGGTTCGATGCGAGTAGTAGGTGGCAGCACGCCTACAGCTTTCATCAAATCTGCTGTCACATTGGTATGGTGGTGCCATGCCTCCCGTAGAAGTAAGTGAACAAGACCTTCCGAACACCGTTGTTGTCGAGGACGAAGACGAGTTGCTCATCGAGGAAATCTCGATCGACGGCATGTGTGGTGTGTACTGATCGCTTCTGATCAGTAATCTCCCCACCATGGGGAAACACGTTTCTGGAACCTTGGCCTGGCCGTTGCGCCGGGCCATGTCTGTTCATCACGATCGCGAAGCAATCGTCGACGGGGCAACTCGATTCACTTACGCTGAGTGGGGGCAGCGGTGCCTCGGGTTGGGTGCGGGCCTTCGTTCCCTTGGTCTGTCCGACCTTGACGTCGTGGCCGTTGCGGCCCTCAACGGTTGGCGACACCTGACGGCATGGAATGCAATTCCTGCTGCTGGATTGGTGCTCAACGATCTGAACTACCGCCTGGCGCCTGCGGAATTGCAGTTCATCATGACGGATTGTGCAGCCACGGCGTTGATTGTCGACGACGCACATCTCGCGCTTGCACAAACCCTTCAAACCAGCTGCCCGGATGTACAGCACTTCATCTACGCCGGTGACGGGGCGACCCCCGATGGTTTCGTTCGTTTCGATGATCTGTGCACCCACGAACCGCTGGAAGCGTCGGTCACCGACTTCATCGACGAAGACACGTTGGCTGCTATTGGCTATACGGGCGGCACCACGGGATTGCCAAAGGGTGTGATGCAAAGTCACGGCAATCTCTTGAGCAACGCCAAACATATGCAGCACGCATATGGATATGTGCCAGAAGATTCGTACCTACATGCTGCTCCGATGTTTCATGCCGCTGACTCGTCGTGCACGTTTGCCGTTACGTGGGTTGGCGCCCGGCATCTGATGATCCCAGGTTGGGATGCCCAACGCTTCTGCGAGGTGGCAACGACAGAATCAATGACAATCACGTTGCTGGTTCCTACCATGATCAACCTGCTGGTCAACCATCCGGCGGTATCTACGTTTGATTTGTCGTCATGGCGGTTGATGGCCTACGGGGCATCGCCAATGCCTGCTGAGCTGCAACGTCGCGCGATGTCAGCTTTGCCGTGTGGTTTTATGCAGCTGTACGGCATGACCGAAGCATCGCCGCTCTTGACCATTTGTACAGCTGATGATCACCGTCGAGCCTCTGATGGATCTGCATTTCCTGATCGGCTGAAGTCAGCCGGTGCCCCGGCCCCCGGTGTGGAAACCGAGGTGCGCCGCGAGGACGGAACCATATGTGCACCTGGTGAAGCGGGCGAGATCTTTGCCCGGGGCCCAAACATCATGCTCGGCTATTGGAATCGTCCGGAAGAGACTGAGCATGCGTTGGTCGACGGCTGGTATCGAACTGGAGATGTTGCCTATTCCGATGACCACGGCTATCTGTACATTGTCGATCGGGCCAAAGACATGATCATTTCTGGAGGTGAGAACGTGTACACCACCGAAGTCGAGAACGCGTTGTATGCACACCCGGCGGTCTTGGAGGCGGCAGCGTTTGGCATCCCCGACGACAAGTGGGGCGAGGCCGTTCACGCCGAAGTAGTGCTTCGGCCTGATACAAACGCAACCGGTGAAGAGTTGATTGCGCATGCCCGGACGCTGATTGCCGGGTACAAAGTTCCGCGCTCGGTGAACGTCCGTGCTGATGCGCTACCAAAATCGGGTGCAGGCAAGATTTTGAAACGCGATCTGCGGGCACCGTTTTGGGATGGCAAGACACGGAGCGTCAACTAGTGGTGGTCAACAACCCGAAGTCACATGATCTGACGTTTGTGCTGGCATCACTCGATTCTTTCGATGCTGAACTTGCGAGTGACCATGCCGGTTTAGGCGAAGCGATCGCAGCATCTGTCGAGGAATGGCCGCCAATCGGTGGACTGTGGAACAACGATGCTGTTGCCTTTTTTCGATCACAAGCCGCATCCGAACCATTTGTGTTCCCGTGGGGCCCGATGTATGTACTCAACCATGGTGTGCTGGTGGCGAGCGCAGGATTCTTTGGACCGCCTGACGATCGCAACGAAGTCGAGGTCGGCTATTCCGTTTGCCAGGGGCAGCGCCGACAAGGTATCGCGACCGAAATTGTTCGACAGTTCATCGATATCGCTACCGAACATGAATGCGCATCGCTACGTGCACATACCACATCGGGTAACACTGCATCGTTGATGACGCTCAAGCGCAACGGACTGGTTGAAGTAGAACACGCGACGAATGACGAAGGCGTCGTCGAGGTGTTACTGCGGGTTGAGCTACCGAGTAGTTAGCCACTTAACGAGAGCGGTGTTTCCAGAGGCGAGCCCCGCCGCTGTAACAGTCAAATTGTCGTAACCCATCCAGGTTAGGTCTGCACCACGAGCGGCCAACAACTGTGTTGCCCCAATTTGCCCGGCTCGACATGCATGCCAACACGCGTTGGTGATGTCGGCCGAACTTGAGACGGGTTCGCTGAGTAGTTGCTGCAGTGTCGTGATCTCGCCAAGCGCTGCTGCTTGCCAAATGGTCATGATCGCGCCACGTGCAACCAGCCGTCGAGCCGCATCCCACTGCGCAAACACCACTGCATCGGCGAGGGCGGTGCCACCAGTGAGTACGGCTCCGTCAGACTCGATGTTCGCACCGGCGTCGAGCAACGCATCAATCGCAACAACGTCATTGCTGCTTGCCGCCCAGTGAAGTGGTGTCTCTAAGTGCGGCCCGGCAAAACGTGCGTCTACCTGTGCCCCGGCCCCAACCAGGATAACGATCGCCTCAGCCACATTGGGAAAGTGTCCCGGCCAGTCGGTCGCGACATGGAGCGATGTTCGAGATGACGTGTGGTCACCGAATCGTTCTGTCGCCAACGTCGGATGCTCGGCTAGCAGCATCGAGAGCCCATCGGTGTCACCCGAACTAATCAGCATCTGTAGCGCTTGCACCCGGGCATCGTCTGCGGGAATCATCGAAGCACCGGCTACTTAAATTGTCCGGGTGTGCGACCAACGCCAGGTTCACCCGCAAATGCCTGGGCCAACGGAACCCACTCTTCAGCCAACGGGCCATGCACATTGAGTGCAGTGTCCGCGAGGTGTCGCCGTTGGGTGACCATCAAACAGAAGTCCAGTGCCGGGCCGGTGACCACGTTGCCCGGTGCCGCCTGGATGTTCCATTCCCAGATCTCACCCAATGGGCTGTGTAACTGAACCGCGACGTCACCTTCAGGCATCACTCGTTTGTTGACGGCATAAGAGAATGGCCGAGCACGAACACCGATGTGGGCAACATGGCGTAGACGATCTGTAGGTGTGCGTACTACTCCGACCGTGTCGGCGACGTCTTGTCCATGTGCCCACGTTTCCATCAGTCGTGCAGTTGCGAACGACAGTGCCCCCATCGCTGGGCCGTACCACGGCAGCCGGGCTTTGGGGTCCAACGAACGGAACACAGAAATCATGTTGCTGCGGGCCGTGGTGAACGAATCCAATACTTGCCCGGCCGTCATGGCCCGTCCCTCGGCAACGCCTGCATCGCCACCAACTCCAGACGACATCAGTGCTTTGGCTGAAGCAGTGAATGCATCGGCGTCGGTGGCCGCCAGCGTGCCGGTGTGATCGAAAAAGGTGAGGTGACTGATCTGATCGCGGATTGACCATCTATCGGCCGGGGTGGGGAGATCCCATTGGGTTTCGGTGAGACCCGTGAGGATCGCAACCAGGTCGTCGGTTTCAGCCTGCAAGTCGTTACAAATTGCGTCCATCGGTTTAGCTTACGGAGTAACGCCATTCTGTTTGAGTGTTGCTTCCCAGGTTTGTTCGTCGACTTCTTCGATTGATTGCGCAACGACGATTGCATCGGCTTCGGTTCGTGCCTCGATGATCACCGTTGTCTCGAACAAGTCGGGTGATGAAATGATGTTGAGGTTGACTGACTCGAGTTTTCCAGTGGTCGGGTCGATGTTTCGTTTGAGAATTCCCAGACCGTTTTTGAGTTTGACGGTCTTGCCCTCCAAGGATGGGACAGGTTCGGTGTCCTCAGCTGATTGGCGCCACATCAGTGCTAGCAACTCCGCTGGCAGGAATGGAGTCTTGACCACCGTCACGAAGATGGAATCACCGGCTTCAGTGCTGACCGTGATGTTAGTGCCTTGCGGTGTTTCTGTGAGTTGTTGATACAACAAGGTGAAGTCTTGGTACTGCACTGCGATCGGGCTTCCCGATTCACACTGAACCATGGCGGTGAGCCTTGCTAACGACTCCACCGTGTAGCCAGCACCGAATGCATGAAGTACACCGCAGTCATCGAGCTGTGTCCACACCGACGTAATACCATCGGCTTGTGGACCCATGCCAAACCACTTCCCGTCGACCTGCACACGGCGGTCCATGAGTGGAGGACGTGTGGGGGCAGGATCAACAATCAATTGCACAAAGTTAGTGGTGGATCCGTTTTGCCGACGTGCCACGTAAAGTACTGATGAGCCCACCCCGTTGCCTTGTAACGATTCGAATTTGCCGATCTTCATACCCTTGGGAAGATTCACCGGTAGATATTTCGTGCGCATAGGTTGGACTTTGGGTGCGGTGTACACCGCTGTCAGTTGAGGGGGCCCCTCGGCTCGCAACATGAACATCACGCCCGCCAACATTGCTGCGGCCGACACCAGCGCAGCGGTAATGCGCAATCGGGTTCGCCGCATCACCGCCTCTGGGTGACGAACCGCCGGAACCGGTACTCGACGTTGGTCATTCGTTGCGTTTATCGACGGTTCAAACGATTGGGTACGTGACAGCTGAATGGGTTCAATCGATGAAGCAAGGAACCGCGCAAACTCGGCTTCGTCAAGGGTGATGTCAGGATCATCGTGCAGGTTCAACATGTGTTCCTCTTTCGGTGAAGGCGATGGGTTCAGTTGGAGCAGAGAGTGTTTGCAACGAGGTTTGCAACGAGGCGCGAAGTGCTGCGAGAGCGCGCCGCAGGTGAGTAGTAACGGTCCCCGGATCGATGCCCAAAAGCGAGGCGGTTGTCTTGGTGTCAAGATCCAGAATGATTCGGTGGATTACTACTTCACGTTGTCGGGTGGGAAGAGCGTGGATTGCTGCCAGCACGTGTTGGCTGAGTTGCATGCCGTCATCCTCGTGTTCCCTGACGGCAGCCACTCGTTGCGCTCCGACATGTCTGCGGCCCAAACGTGATCGTCGCCAACGATCGCGTTGCAAGTTGAGTGCAGTGATCATCACCCAAGCGGCTGGCGCTGGATGGGTGCTGACGGTGTGCCATCGGGTGAGTGCTCTCGTGAACGCTTCGGCCACCAACTCCTCAGCGCTGTCGATATTGCCGACATGAGCAGCAACGGCCCGCAAACACTGATGGCGGGCGGCAAAGTAGAACGCCGAAAACGAATCAGGTGGGTCATTCATGGGCTGTTTACGAATACTGCCGTCGATCCGCGTACGCCAAACACAATTGAGTAGGAAATCTGCTTGTTGCCGCTGCTTTGGCGGTAGATACCCACAGACCGGCAGAATAGGTAGATGCCCCGTTTAACTTTTCCGGCCGCGTCGCTGCCCGCGTCGACCGAGCAGCTTCGAACCGAGATCAGATCGTTTCTGGAATCTGAGATCGCCAACGGCTCGTTCGTGCCCCGTTGTGACACTTGGTTGTCTCAGCATGACCCCGGGTTCTCTAAGAAACTGGGAGCGGCAGGGTTTCTGGGTTTGGCCTGGCCAACGGAGTACGGAGGGCACGGCCGTACGCCGCTTGAGCGATTCGTGGTGGTGGAGGAACTCCTCGCCTACGGCGCACCAATCGCGGCGCACTGGGTGAGCGATCGCCAATCTGGTCCGTCCATTTTGAAGTTGGGCACCGAACAGGCGAAACGCGAATTGATTCCACCCATGGTGGCTGGTGAGTGTTTCTTCTCAATCGGCATGAGCGAGCCCGATGCCGGATCTGACCTGGCCAACATCCGGTCAACGGCGACCCGAACTGAAGGTGGTTGGTTGCTGAATGGCACCAAGGTGTGGACCAGTCAGGCGCACAACAATCACTTCTTTATCGTGTTAGTGCGAACCACACCGGCCGTTGATGCTGGGGCGAAGCATCGTGGCATGAGCCAATTCATCATGAACCTGCGTGCTCCGGGCGTGCAGATCAGACCGATTCGCTTACTCAGTGGCCATCACCATTTCAATGAGGTGGTGATGGAAGACGTTTTTGTTCCCGATCACTATCTGCTGGGCAGTGAAGGTGACGGGTGGGAACAGTGCATTGGTGAGTTGGCCTTCGAACGAAGCGGACCGGAGCGTTACCTTTCGACCTATCCGTTGTTGAAAGCGCTCGTCGATCAGATCGGTATCGATGCAAGCGCAGAGGCAGCTGCTGCGATTGGTCAGTTGGTGGCACGACTCACTGCGCTTCGTCGGCTGTGTATCTCGGTTGCTGTTGCGTTGTCCGAAGGACGAGAGCCGGTGACTGAAGCCGCCATGGTGAAAGATCTCGGCACGCAGCTCGAAGGGGAGATCGGTGAGGTTGCTCGGCAACTTGTTCCGCCGGGCACTAACGACGAGTTTGATCGCCTGATCGAAGATGCTGTTTTGTCCGCCCCCGGTTTCACCCTTCGGGGCGGCACCAACGAAATTCTTCGCGGCATCGTTGCCCGCCATCTCGGAGTCCGGTGAATCTGATGAACACATCGTCAAACACTATGCGTGCTGATGATCTTCTGGTTGAGACGTTGAACCGTCTGTTTGAGGAGCATTCCACCCCGGAGCGAATCGCTGCAGCCGAAACATCAATGGATGCCGACCTGTGGACTGCTGCCTACGACATGGGCCTAACCGTGATCGGTGTTCCCGAAGCGCTTGGCGGTGCCGGAGGTTCGATCCATGATGCGGCCGCGGTGATGATCGCCACGGGCTATCACGCAGTTGCTGCACCGGTTGCCGATTCGTTGGCTGCTTCATTGATTGCTGCGGCCCACGGCCTCACAGTTTCCGAGCAGCCGTTGATAGCGATTGCCGGACGCAAAGTGCCCTGGTTGCCGAAGGCCCACCAAGTGTTGCTGGGGTCGGCTGAATCAGGTCCACGAATCGTGGCGGCCGCTGAGGTTCCGCAGGTTTCCGTTGGTACAAATTATGCCGGCGAACTGTTTGCAGTGACTGATGGATTGCTGGCCGTGGATCATGCCAGCGACGTCTTGGCGCTGGCCCGCTCACTGCAGATCGCTGGCGCTCTCCAGCGGGTGAGCGAGCTCTGTGTGCAGTACGCGATGGAACGCGAACAGTTCGGTAAGCCAATTGGGAAACAGCAGATCCTGCAGCACTATTTGGCACAAATGGCCGGCGATGCGGCCACCGCCCAAGCCGCCGCCGACAACGCGGTTGATGTGCTGTCGATCGACGGACCGGGGGTGACTTTTCATCGATCAGTTGCGGCAGCAAAGACCGTCGCAAGTCGATTGGTGGGACCAACGAACAAGAACGCCCATCAG
>JANMEI010000242.1:0-4235 GCA_031376865.1 Acidimicrobiia bacterium
TCGGTCAGACCTCGCTGCCGACAGAACCCGTCGTAGCCACGACTTTCACCGGACTTGCCAAACGAAGCAACGTTGCGGGCTTTGGAATCGTCAGCCGTGCAAGTGCAAAAATATGCACGCTTATCGACCAAAAGCTTATGAACCGCGGCCGCATACAAGTCGGTTCGTTGGCTTTGAAAGAACGGGCCTTCGTCCCAATCGACCCCAACCCAGCGCATGGCATCTTGAATACCTTGCGTCCACTCATCTTTATTACGTTCGGCGTCAGTGTCTTCGATCCGCAACACGAAAGTACCGCCGGTCTTGCGGGCCACAAACCAATTGAACAGGGCTGTTCGGGCCCCACCAACGTGGAAGTACCCGGTGGGCGAAGGAGCAAAACGGAGGCGAGGAGCAGACATGACCCTCTCACGATACCGGAGGGACCCTGTCCCGTTGCTCCTACTTACATGAAACGTGTTCATAGCTAAAGCGGTTCACCGAATCTTCAGGTTGGGATTCATAAGGTGCGCGGGCGGGCTTTGTGGCCCCTCGAGACTTCGAAAGCAGGCCCGTATGAAACGACTTGGATTTGGAGTGGTGGCCGCAGCGTCAGTGCTCACCGCTCTTGGTGTGGTTGGGGTGTCAGCCCAGACGAGTGCTTCGGCGCCGTCGGGTTTGTATCAATTGCGAAATCAATGCAACGGGAAGTTGTTAGGCCTGAAGTACGGACAACCGTCTCCGTGGGACGATGCAATTGTCGTTGACGGTTCGCCAGCAACGGCTGTGTGGGACATCAAACCGCAAGATGATGGCAGCGTGACGCTGACTGCCAATGGCACGAACAGCGCGTTACAAACTGCGTTTGCACGAACTGACCGTGGCGCTGACGTTGACCTGTGGACAGCATGGGCTGCGCCCACACAACGATGGAAGGTGAGCGATGCCAATAGTGGGTATTCCACATTGCAGCTAATTGCCAAACCTTCGATGGCGCTCGACCTTCGAAACGGCGGACGCAACGTCAACACCAACGTGTGGCTGTACGACAGCAACAACACGTGCGCGCAGCGTTGGAAACTTGAACCCGTCATCGGTCAATCGACAACCACCAAAGTTGTTCCAACAACCGCAGCACCAACAACGATCACCCCGACCACAGCAGCACCAACAACGATCACCCCGACCACAGCCGTACCTACGACAAAACCTGCTGCCACAGCTGGCAACTGGTTTGTGGCGACGACCGGCAGCGACTCAAGCTCAGGCACCTCAGCCACCCCGTTCGCCACGCTCACCAAAGCAGCCCAAGTTGCGCAGCCGGGTGACACCATAGTGGTGCGATCTGGCACCTACAACATGTCAGCTGCTGCAGTATTTGAAAACAAGCGTGGCACCGCCGACAAACCCATCACGGTCATCGGCGAGGGTCTCCCCATCCTGCGCCCAACCGACCGCACCGTGGTGCCGGCCAACTACACGGGCCTGATCTCCGTCGTGAACTCTTCTCACCTTGTTGTCTCCGGAGTTCGCTTGGAGAACTCGGGCCAGTTCGGCTTCCATGTCACCAAAAGCGATCACATCACGGTGAAGAACAGCCAAACTTCTGGCACCCGCCTCTCAGCCTTTTGGGCTGACAACAGTACCGACATCAGCGTGACCGCAAACGACTTCTCAAACTTCTGTGATCGTGGCCAATTCAACAACGTGGGATGCCAAGAAGGCGTGTCACTGGAAACAGTTGATCGATTTGATGTTGGTTACAACCGTGTTCACGATGCCCCCCAGGTTGCCGGTATTGGACCGGGAGGTGGTGAAGGAATCGATGCCAAGTTCGGATCAAAGAATGGTCGCATTCATCACAACACCGTCGAAGACCTGCCTCAGGTGGGAATCTATGTGGACGGATGGATCAGCGGCGGGGCCAATATCCAGGTTGACAACAACTTGGTTCGGAGGACCTATCTTGGAATTGTTGTGGCCTCGGAACAAGGTGGGACAGTCACAGGGATCAACATCCATGACAACGTTGTCGTTGACGTTGGCTACGACGGAATTGTGGTGGGATCGCAAGGAACTGACGGACCAAAGGGCAACATTGCCATCTTTAACAACACCTTGGTTGGAAACGGGAAGGCTGCCAATAAGCCCCCCTTCTGCATTCTGTGGGGTGGAAGTCCATGCCCTGCCTACGGTGGTGGCATTCGAATTGACTCGAAGAACCTGACAGGTCCGGTCGCTATCTACGACAACATCATTGCCGACAGTGCCACCTCGGACATCTCGATCCCATTGGCGGTTCGACCAAAGGTAAGTATCACGAACAATGTGTTTTGGTCACCAAAAGGCAATTTGTTTGATAGCAACACGCAAGGCATCGGAGCTATCAGCGCCGATCCGTTGTTTGTGAATGCAGCAGCGAATGATTACACGTTGCGGGCCGGGTCTCCTGCGACCGGTAAAGGTGTGCGCCGGTAGATCACGCATCAGTAGGGTTTGCATGATGTCATCTAACGACACCTTTCCCATCCTGCAAACCGAACGACTCGTCGGCGCGTTTCGTTGCTCGCAAGCGACCGTGCTTCGTAGAGCGACATTCGCTCACTGAGCGCAGAGCATTCTGCGATGACCCAGATCGACACACTCTGCGAGAGGTGGTTTCGCTCACACCATCGCAAGAGCTCAGACCTTGAGGCGCTCGATGGGTTGGTCGGTGATCGCGGCGATTAGGTCGAAGTCCTTGTCGACGTGTAACACCGTCAGCCGAGCAAGTTCTGCGGTCGCGGCGATGAGCAGATCGGGGATGGATGGCGCACGATGTTGGCCGCGGTCAGCGAGCAGCATCTGGATCTCGACGGCGCGAGCTTCGATCGCTGGTGTGATGTGTTCGACTGGCATCGATGACACGGGCGGTTCACCCAGGGTGCCGCGGTGATCGGCACCGTTGCGGGTAGAGAAGCCGATCTCAAGAAGTGTCACGGTCGATATCCTGACCAAGCCACGTTGGATGTGTGATAGCCACTCGTCGCTGGCGGCGTTGATACGGCTGAGCGCCGACTTGTCGATGAGCCAGTTGGTCACCGCCATGCGGCTTCCATCACCTCAGGATCGCCCAGGTCGGCCGTACGTTCGACGAAACGGTTCAGATGGTCGCGTGTAACGGCCGGTCCTTGCTGTTCGGCCAGGACCCGACGGAGGTACTCAGCGCGTGTGACGCCTGCTCGTTGCGCGTTTGCGTCGAGCGCTGCCACTACTTCCTCGGGAACATCCCGGATGAGGATATCAGTCATGTCCTACAGGATATCGCGCGGCACGGAGCGGATGCCAGTTCGGGCTGACCGTCGGGACCGTGAGCTAGAGGTAACGGCACTTTGGTCGCAGTCTTAGCTCACGCCAACGCACCTTCTTGCTCACGCCAAGACCAAAAGAACTGCTGAATCGCCGAAATATGTTCTCGTGTGAACCAATCGGTTTCGCGTCGATTCCTAGAACGAGATTGGGCCGCAATTGTTCGGGTGTTTAGCGGCTTCACAGAGTTCGCCGCAACACGTTACCGATTTGAAGATGTGCGAAAGTTGTGGTTGTTTCCCTGCAAGGAACCCACATGCCGACCCAATCTCTTATCACTCTCCCATGGTTGCCTGTTGGGCCGGTACCCACGGATTTCGCCGAGCTCGATGCCACCGACGATGATCTACGAAGGCGAGCGGAGGAACTAGTGACCCAAGCGGCCGGGTTCCCGATGCCCAGCGGACCAAAGAGAGGATGGTCGAGTACGAGCGCTCAGGGCTGATACTGATCTTCTCGGATGAAGCGACGCGGGCCGTTTCGCTTCGGCACAACACCGGACGATCTGTCGCTCGACCCGGTCGACTGGGTTGGCCAACGACCGTCGGGCACCGTTATGCGCAACGGAACCAACTACGGGTTGCAGTTCCGCTACGGACAGCTCGCCGCGATTAGCCAACGAATCGACTGACGGCACCGCGACGATCACAGCGATCGTGTCGGTTGAGTGCTATTGTATGCACACATGGTATTGAGAACTGCCCTCAACGTCACATCTGCAGCCGGTCGGTCGAATGTCGTCCGGTGTAAACGTGGCTGGCGCGAAACAGGTTGCGGCTTGCCGGACAGGTTGCGTGAAGCAGGCTGCAGAGGGCAACCTCTCCTGCAGGACACAACCTCTAACACTTGGCTCATTCACGACCATCGCACCTGCCCCACAACGCCAGGTCCGACCGCAGCTATCAGCG
>JANMEI010000254.1:0-11943 GCA_031376865.1 Acidimicrobiia bacterium
CTGCGAGGTCGACCGTGGTCCGAGTGCTCCCTACTCGCTCGCTGTGATCGAGCAATTTTTGCAACGACACACCCAAGTCAGAGTCATTGTCCATCGCACCAAATTGAACGAGCTCGAACACTTCGTGTGCCCACCCCGAACTGAGCGTACGTTCCACAAACACATCGTCAGCAGATGGGAGATGCTCGTAAGCACCTGTGGTGTCACCTAGTAATCGGCAGGCGCGTGACCATTCCAAGTAACGCGCTTGTTGGATGGTGGCCGCCTCAGAATCGCTGTCCGCTTCCGCTTCTTCGCACAGCCGTGCGGCTTCAGCTGGATTGCCCAGGTCGTTGTGGAGACGGGCAAGGACTGGCACATAGCCGGGGCTAGGTTCGTCATCGACTGCTTCGAGTTCACGAATGGAGTGAAGCGCCAGGTCGAGTGCTTCTTGCGGGCGACCCTGGTCTGCAACGGCGTCGCAAAGCTCGCGATGTAAGCAGTCGTAGCAGTTCCATCGAGGGGTGATTCGTTCGAGCGTTTCTCGGCAGACCTCCTCTCGGTCCGCGGCAAAACCCAATCGATCAACTGACTCGAATGTCATCGACATGTCTTGTGTTGCGCAGATGGCCTGAGGGCAATCTTGCGTCTCCGGGCGGTGCGCCATTTCGAGCGTTTCGGTGACATAACGCAATGCCGTCGTTCCATGATTGTTGTTACCCACACGGTGCTGGGCAAGCCAATGACGGGCGTACACCTCAAGCCACGGGTTATCCAACGCTCGGGCGGCCGCGATCAGTTCGGGACCCATTGCTTCGGCGCGAGGATCGCTTTCCTGCACCAGATACGGAAACTCATCGATCATCCGAGCTACGTGGTCGTGACCTGATGCTGCGAGTTCTTGTTGGAGCGGTTCTAGCCAGGCCCAAACATCCATTTACAGGGTCCCTTCAGGGTTGGTGCCACCGGAGTGAGGTGGAGTGTCGTATGTGAGCAAAACGTGAATCGTTTCCGAGATGCCATCGAGCGCCTCGGAAAGATCAGCAGACTTACCTTCGGCCGCAGTAGTAAGGAGGGCCTTGATGGACCGCAACAACACGAGGGCGGTTTGCGCTCGTGGATCGTGACGGTGCCGTGCGGCCAGGAGTTCCTGAATCGCAGGGTTGTCGGTATTGACGAACAGCCGGACAGGATCTCGTTCTTCGATGGTGTTGGTGTACATCCGGGCCAGGCGCAACGCGCTAGCGGAAATGCGGTTGTCAGCATCGTCGTCTTCGATAAGGCGTTTGAGCTGAGCTTCTCGGTCAGGCACTGCAATCAATGGCACCGATGTTGGCGCAAACCGGGCCGGGATGACCCGCTCGTCTTCACCCGCGAGATGTTCGGTGAGAAAAGCCCGATCCATCGGGTCGAGTTGGGTCTCGACGAACAGCTGCCGATTGGCATCGTCTGAGCCCAGCTCAATCAGTTCGTTACCGTTGCGTTCGGAGTATCGGCGAAGCAATGCCAGCACGCCATAAAACTCGCCGCGAGCGACGGGGATACGTTGTGCGCGTAGCAACATGTCTTCGAACCCGTTGCCGGTTCCGAGGGTGACATGCAATCGGCGCTGCGGTGAACGCGACGCCAACTGGGCAACGGTCATATCGCCTTCGGTCGTGGAGACCTTGACGTCTTCAGCAAGCAATTCAAAGAGCTTTGGTTCAGCGAGGGCGGCGCCGACGAGACTGTTGTTATGTCGACGCAATACGCGTCGCCACGTATCTGGCTCTCGCTTGATGAGCTGCTCAAGGCCAGCCACGATGGCGTCGGTGAGTTGTTGTTGAACAGCGTCGTAGGCATCGTCGCGTTGAAGATCCTCGCGACTGGCGGTGGGTGTCAGCTTTATTGACTCGATGGCACCGCCAAAGAATCCCGCCCAGCGGGGGAGGAGGTCCCGAGCGTCGTCGTCGAGCAGCATGCGACGAACAAACACGCTGAGGTTTCGATTGTCGGTGGTGCCGTAGGTTCCACCGTCTTGGATCCACAGCAGGCCGCGCGCATCGGCCGAGGGGTTGGTTGGGTCGGGTGCGACCTGGATGGTGGTGATTGGTTCGAAGGTGTATTCAAACCGGCTAGCAAACTCGAGCTCTCGGCGTTTGCGTTCGCCTGGTGCAAATTCTCGGGTGTCGCGCCACGGGGCGGGCTCGGCATTGATCGCCAGATTCTGGCCGACGTGGATGGGGTATTTCAGAAGCGTGGCGTACTTCGTAAGCGCGCCTGCAATGCGACGATCATCTGACAGCGAGTCGTGCTTTTTGTCCAGTTTCAGTTCGACGGTGCTCCCGATCGGATGCGATTCGACCGGATCCACTTCGTAGGTATGCCCATCGGTACTGCGATAGCGCAACGTCATCTCTGGACTTTTGTATGACGTGGTGATCACCGAGACCACGTCTGCCACCACAAAGGCCGACAGAAATCCGATCCCGAACAGGCCGATCAGGTCGCTTCCGTCGCCAGTTTCGATTTGCTCACGAAGGCGCCGTGTGTAGCCAGAGCCAACGGTAGCCAAGAACTGGTGGATTTCATCCTCGGTGAGCCCAGCGCCGGTGTCGGTAATTCGGAGTATGCCGGCGTCCTCGTCGACGCTCACATCAATACGAGCACCGGGTAAGGCAAAGTCGACGTCCTCAAACTGCCGACGCGTAATGGAATCGTGAGCGTTTTGCACGAGTTCGCGTACGCAAACCATCGGCGTCGAATAGAGGTGTTCGCTGACAACCGTGAGGAGACCGCCGAGGTCGACGCTGGTTTGATGCATCAGACAAACTTAGGGCCAATTGATGGCTTTCGTGAAGAGCTGAATCGGCGTTCACAACCAATCGCCCTTCGTTGAGGATTACTGGATCGATTCCGCCACGGCAAGCACACGTCGAGCGTTGTCAACGTGCAGGTTTTCGATCATTCGACCATCGACCGTGACAACTCCTTTGCCAGCCGCCATCGCTTCATCAAACGCTGCGATGACCCTCAGAGCGTGCGCGATCTCTTCGTCGGATGGTGAGTACGCACGGTTACACGGGTCAACTTGACTGGGGTGAATCAACGTCTTCCCGTCAAATCCCATCTGCGCACCTTGCAGGCACTCAGCGGCAAAACCATCGGCATTGTCGATGGCGTTGTAGACCCCATCGAGGATGATCTTGTTGGCTGCGCGAGCCGCGTTCACAAACATGCTCAATCCGTGCATCAGCGGGGCCCGGCCCGGCACTTGGGCGGCGCGTAACTCTTTGGCAAGGTCGTTGGTGCCAACAACCACTACCGTCAGTCGATCTGAGGCGTTGCAGATGTCGTAAGCGCGCAGTACAGCTTCAGGAGATTCCAACATTGCCCAAATCATGGTGTGGGCGGGTGCGTTTGCTTCGGTAAGCGCGTTTTCGACACGGCGCAGTTCGTCTGCAGAGTTGATTTTTGGAAACAGAACGGCATGTGGTCCGGCCTGAGCTGCGGCTGCGATGTCGTCGTTTCCCCA
Source organism: Acidimicrobiia bacterium (assembly GCA_031376865.1). GTDB lineage: Bacteria > Actinomycetota > Acidimicrobiia > Acidimicrobiales > JANYDT01 > JANNBN01. Next base: position 3,494 of record JANMEI010000254.1, read on the forward strand.
CTCGGTATCAAGGCCATTGCATCGGATAACCAGTTCTTTGTTGCCATATCCACCGCCAGTTACTGCTGCAACAATGTTGGCGCGGGCTTGAGCTTTTGCGTCGGGCGCAACTGCATCTTCGAGGTCCAAGATCAACGCGTCGGCCGGGATAGTTTTCGCCTTTTCGAGCGCTCGCGTGTTGGCGCCGGGCATGTACAACACTGATCGGCGGGGGCGTAGTTGCAAGCGGGTATTCATAGGTTGTACTCCGCAGCCAACTGAGGATCCCGAGCGGCCAACGTCCGAGCAAGTTCGACCACCACGCGGCATTGTTTGACGGTTGCGTCGTCCTGCATTTTTCCGTCGAGCATCACAGCCCCGGTTCCGTCGCCCATAGCGTCGATTACTCGTTGAGCCCATGCGACTTCAGCTGGCGGTGGCGAGAACACTCGTTTCGCGATGTCGATCTGCACCGGATGCAAACTCCACGCGCCGACGCATCCCAACAGATACGCATTTCGAAATTGGTCTTCACACGCCACCGTGTCAGCAATGTCACCGAACGGTCCGTAATACGGAAGGATTCCATGCATGCGGCAGGCATCAACCATGCGGGCCACGGTGTAGTGCCAGAGGTCTTGTTGAAAGACCGGACGCGTTGCGTCGGGTGAGTCAGGCCGTGCGTCTTCGCGGACCAGATAATCGGGGTGTCCCCCTCCAACGCGTGTGGTTTTCATTCGTCGGTCTGCGGCGAGGTCTGCGGGACCGAGGGATAGTCCTTGCATCCGAGGCGAAGCGCCGCATATTGCCTCTACGTTTCCGACACCGCGAGCGGTCTCCAAAATGGCGTGGATCAAGATCGGGCGGGTGAGTCCAGCACGAGCTTCAAGCTGCGCAATCAGTCTGTCTACATAGTGAATGTCTTCGGGTCCTTCAACCTTTGGCACCATGATGACGTCAAGCCGATGGCCAATTTCGGTCACGAGCGTGGTGAGGTCGTCGAGGCACCACGGTGAATCGAGCGAATTGATCCTCGTCCACAGCTGCGTATCACGAAGGTCGGAGGTTTTGCCGACGTGAACCAAGCCGGCGCGAGCTGCTTCTTTTTTGTCCGATGCCACCGCGTCTTCGAGATTGCCGAGCAACACGTCCACCTTGGGGGCGAGGTCCGGCAGCTTTGACACCATCTTTTCGTTAGAAGGGTCAAAGAAGTGCAGCATCCGGCTGGGTGTGGCTGGAATATCTCTGAGCGGCAGGGGGGCGCCCACCGCGAGGGGCGCAAAAAAGTTACGGGGTGTTCTGATCGAACTCATAGCTCACACCGTAGGTGCCGCGCCCCTGACTCAAAAAATAGGCAGACTGACCTGGTGAGACTGACGGCACGCAGGCCGACCAACGGATCGACGCGATCTGCGTTGTTGGTCGTGCTCCTGATGTTGTGCGCCGGTGGAGCGGCAGCCCAAGAGGTCCCGATCGACACAGCTTCCCCGCCAGTTCCACCAAATCCATCAATTCCACCAGCAGCGTTGCGGTCAGCTCGTCTTGTCTTCGCTGGTGACGTGCTGCCGCACCTCAGCGTGGTTCGCATTGCCTGTAAACCGGGCAAGCCCTGCGACTTTGGTCGATTGTTCGCACCGACCAACTCGGTAGTTGCGGCCGCGGATCTTGCGGTGTGCCACTTAGAGGTTCCGATTGTTCGGCGAGGGCAATTAATCACCGGTTACCCGACGTTTGGATCGCCCCCAGCCTTGGCGCCGGCGTTGAGTGAGGCAGGGTGGGACCATTGTTCGACGGCCTCGAATCATACGATCGACCGTGGAGTCGCCGGGATCGACTCCACGTTGGATGCACTCGATGCGGCGTCCATCACGCATTCTGGATCCGCTCGATCTCGGGAGGAGTCGAGGACGGTGGTGGTACGTGAAGTGAACGGAATCCGAATTGCGTTGCTCTCGGCAACGTTTGGGTTGAACGGGCTTCGACTACCCGAAGGTCAAGGTTGGCGTGTGAAACGAATCGACGTCGAGGCCTTGATCGGCGTCGCTCGGGCTGCGAAACAAGCCGGAGTTTCCGTGGTGGTCGTGAGCCTGCATTGGGGCAACGAATATCAACATCGTCCAACTAACGACCAGCGTCGCATTGCACGCGCGCTGATGAACTCTGGCCAAGTTGACTTCATAGTTGGCCATCATGCACACGTGGTGCAGCCGATAGAACAGGTGCGCGGCAAATGGGTAGTGTTCGGCCTGGGCAATCACCTGTCGGGTCAGGTACCTGTTGGCCCAAAGTTGGCCACTCAAGACGGCATGATTGTTGAAGTAGGACTGTCGGAACAACCGGATGGCGGTTTCCGGGTTGCCACTCCGATAGTCCACGCTACGTGGAACAACCCGAGCGACAAACGGGTGTACCTCACCGAGTTGCTTCCAACTGTTGCTGCGGCGACAGCATCGCAGCGTCGAACGATGTTGATCGCCCGGCCATCGACCAATCCAACGCCGTAAAATTTATTGGAAGCGATGTCTCGATAAATCACCGGCGATCGTATGGTGGAGAGATGTACACACTTCCGGATCTTGCTTATGACCCTGCGGCTCTTGAGCCACACATTTCTGCTGGCATCGTGGCCTTGCATCACGGCAAGCATCACGCCGCCTATGTGGCCGGAGCCAACACGGCGCTCGAAAAGTTGGCAGCAGCGCGTGAGGCTAACCAGTTCGATGCGATTGTCGGCCTGGAAAAGTCATTGGCCTTCAACCTCAGCGGCCATGTCATGCACACCCTGTATTGGTCCAACCTGTCACCCACTGGTGGAGGCGAGCCAACCGGTGCGTTAGCGGAAGCGATCGGCACCGATTTTGGTTCATTCGCCGCGTTTCATGGCCACCTCTCGGCTGCGGTAGCCACCGTGCAGGGATCGGGTTGGGGCTTGTTGACTTTCGACCCCTTGGGCAAGCGACTTGTTGTTGAGCAAGTAGAAGTGCATCACAATTCCAGCGTGGTCGGTGGGGTGCCGCTGCTTGCGATCGATGCCTGGGAGCACGCGTACTACTTGCAGTACGAAAATCGCCGTCCCGACTATGTGAAAGCCATCTGGAACCTCATCAACTGGGACGATGTTTCATCTCGTTACGCGGCAGCCATCCAGTAAACCGATGTTGAAGAAGTAACGAAGTAGTGAGTACGCTCCGGCAATGGGCCGAGGCGTGTCGAGACTTTGGGTAACCGATTGTTCGCAATTAGTTACCAACCCCGGGGTACCTCCGGGGTTTATCGCTTTTCTGAGCGACTCATCACGTGCAAGTCTGCACTGCTTCACTTCGTTCCGCGTGCCATTCTGCACGCACGGACCCAGCAATGGTTTATCGGGCGCGTCATGCTCTGCGTGCAGATGAACGAGCGCTTTCGTGGCTTGACTCGCTCACCCACGCAGTTTTGGCGTGGTTCCCGCAAGCGCCCCTCGATTCGCATCGCACATTGCATGCGAAGATCAAAGCCGAGTTGACAACTCGCCATTCCCTCTCCAGCTATCAACGATCTCGCAAACTTTCTGGGATTCTCTGTTTCGAAGTTGCGATGGTTAGCGGATTGTCGGTCCTTCGAGCGCAACATCGAGGTGGAGCGCCTCCGGAACTATCGGTACCATTTTGTAGCGAAGCCCGCCGGCGGTATCCGCTGCATCGAAGCACCAAAGCCACTGCTGAAAATGGTGCAGCGGCACGTTCTGAAGGAGTTGATCGTATGGCGCGAGCACGATGCAAGCCACGGTTCTTCACGTCGCCCCGATGGACCGCGATCAGTTCGAACTGCAGCTGCGTGTCATGTTGGCCAACAGGTGCTCGTCCAGTGTGATCTTTCCTCGTTTTATAACTCCGTGAGTGCGCAGCGAGTGTTTGGGTTGTTTCGAGGGCATGGGTACCCCGATCACGTGGCACACGTACTCACCGGACTGTGTACGAACGTGGTGCCGAGAAGCGTGTTGGCTTCGTTACCGAAGGGCTCGCATCGGACGGAACGGCAGTTAGCCACGCCCCACCTTCCTCAAGGCGCCCCGACGTCACCGATCCTCGCTTCCCTCGCGGCACGATCTCTCGATGCTCGATTGACCGGGCTGGCGAACTGCTTTGGCGCGACCTATACCCGCTATTCCGACGACCTCACGTTCTCGGGTGATGCCTCGGTGTCTGGTGCTGCCGATCGGTTGATTCAGGTGGTGACGACGATTGTTCGGGAGGAAGGATTCCTTCTCAACACGGCAAAAACCAGGGTGTCGCAACGATCGAAACAACAGCGGGTGTTAGGCATCGTCGTGAACGACCGTGTCAACATCTCGCGCCGAGAATACGATCAGCTTAAAGCGATCCTCCATGATGCCGTGAGAAACGGGCCTTTCAGTGCCAATCGACACAACGTTGACCAGTTTGGTGCTCAGCTGTTAGGTCGGATCAGTTGGGTCGCTTCACTCAACCCTGAACGAGGTCTACGGCTCCGAAGGCTGTTTGATCAAATCAGCTGGTCGTAATCATACGTATTAACCCAAGACAGTCGGCAACAGCTGCTGCACGGCGGGCTGGACTTTGCTGAGCTTCGCCACATTGTTGGTGAGGTCGGCCAGCTTCGGCAAGTTCTGACCACGAGTGCCGACGATGATTCCTGCCAGCACGCCGACCAGTAACACAGCAAATGCGACCCAGGCTGAGGTATCGCCTTGGAGAAACTGGATTGCAGCAAAAAACCCGACCAGTCCGGTGATGATGATGGCGAACGCAGCGAGCCTTAGTTTGCGGCGTTGCGCAAAGTGCTCGTCACACATTCCTATGTGGACATTGATCCGCTTGTTCAGAATTGCGCTCATGATGATCAGTCCAATCACGCCAAGCACTAAACCAAGGAGGGCGGCAGGGTGTTGTTTCTCAAGTTTGCGCTTTTTCAGTTTGGTAGCCGGCGCTCCGCAGGTGACGCACTGTGCCAACACGACGCCGTCTGCACAATGAACTTCACCGCGGTGAACAAATGGGGTGTTGCTGTGCATGAGAGCGGGCACGACGTTTGGCAGGAAACCCTGCGGTGTTACGAACGACGCTGCAGGAAGCGGTTGTGCTGCCAGCATGGGCCAGTGGACCAACGTGTCTCCACCGACATGCCCCCCAGCGATCCAGTGCTGAAACTCCACCGGCGACACCCGGATAGACCAGGCGCCGTTGGTCATCACTGACAGCCCCGACAGGGAGAAATCGGGTGCGCTGATACGAGAGGCCATGCGGGTGTATCGACGCGTTCAGCGATGATGCGCTCGACAAGCTCAGTGACGCAAACCTGAACGGCGCAACACGAGTGAGTCAATCTGCAACCCGCAAGCCCATAAATGAGGGCTCCGAATCGCATTTGCTGCTTTTGCGGGCGACATTTTGTCGAGATTGCTGTCAGGCTAGGCTTATGCAGGTCGACAACGTTGTTCAGCGCTTGGCATCTCTCGAGACGGTTTGCCGTGTGGATGGCGTGGCGCAATCATTGGGTTCGGATCGGTTTCGGTTTACGTCGGCCTTAGGTTCGGTGACCTGGCGGCGGGTGGCCAACGGCGCTCACTGGGAGGTAGACGTTGAAACTTCTACGGGAACCAACCTGCTTGACCTGCACAACACCGAGGTGATGATTGGGTTGGCATCCGAGCGAGATGGCGCGGCGCCCTACCCCGCGCCACATCCAACCGTGCACGGTCGTCCGTATGCATATCAATCTTTGATGCAACTCTTTGACGATCCTAAGGTTCCCAATATGTTGCTGATCCCAGCGGCGGGCTTTCCCATGCACGGCAACATAGGCAACCACGGCGCACTGACATCGGTGCAGTGTCGCGGCATGCTGATCGCAGGCGGAGCCGGTGTTGCCACCAACGGGTGGATTGATGACCATGGACGCATGATCGACGTCGCTCCAACCCTTCTTGCGTTGCTGGGCGCGCCGGTCATCGAGGGGCGTGGGGCGACGGGGCGGATGCGAAGCGATGCGCGTTTGCTGGCTCAAGATGGTCACGAACTTGGTCAGTTGTTGGATGCGGGCAACGCTGCCAAACATGTTGTTGCCGTGGTGTTTGATGGGTGCAACACCAACTTGGTCGCCGATGCCATTGATGCTGGTGAGGTGCCTAACCTGGCAAAACTTCTGGCTCGGGGGACCGGCCTTCGGCACGGCATCGTGTCGTCGTTTCCCACGGTGACGCTACCCAATCACGTGACTGCGTTTACCGGAGTCCATCCCGGCCGTCATGGCATTGTCAACAACCTGTTTCTGGATCTCGATGGCGAAGAAGTCGACTTGCTGACGTTTGCCAACATGATCCACACACACAATTGGCTGTCGCCAGAAGTGGAGACGGTGCACGAAGCACTTCACCGGTGGCGGCCCGATGCATTTAGTTCGTCTACATACGAATACGCAGATCGCGGCGCAAACTGGTCAACGTTCGCCGAGTTCCGCGATAAGCGTCGCCCGTTCTATGCAACAAAAGAAGCTGCCGAAGCAACAGCAACTGACTGGGCCTATGCCGACAGCGAGCAGTATCGGTTCATGAGCCGCATCGACGAGTCCAGTTTGGGCAGCGCCATCGTGCAGTGGCACGGTCCTTCACTAACCGGGCACCCGTTGCCAACTTTGCAACTCGTCAACCTGGGACTCACCGACGATGCCGGACATCAAGTGGGCCCACATGGCGCGTTGGCGCGGGCTGCGCTTATCGATACAGATCGTCGATTGGGAAGACTGATCGATGCAATCACCGAGGCCGGCGTCCTGGATGACACTGCCATGTTGGTCATGAGTGATCACGGCATGGAGCAATGCAACCCCGAGTTGATGAGCCATCCGATGGCTGATTTGTCTTCGCTTCACGAGTCGCTTGGTCTGCGAGAAGTCGGGGACGTGTTCCTACACCGTGTCTGATGCTGGTGTTACTCAACCATGAGTTTTCGACGGTTCATGGTCTCTACTGGTCTGGTTTTGGGTTTGGTTGGCGGCGCAGCATTCGCCCCACCAGCATCGGCCGAACAAGTGGCAGGCACCATCAAGTTTCGCAAAGGTGCCTCATCGGGCACGGTGAGCGGCAGTGTGCGCAAAGGTCGCCCGCAGTGCTGGTTGTTCACGGCGGCGCAGGGTCAGCGGGCGTCGTTCCGGCTCACCGGCAGCAACGTGGTCGGCAGCTTCGTTTACTTCACTGACAATCCCGACGAAGCCCAGTTGCAAAACGATCTGCGACGGTATGGCGCCAAGTCCGAAACCGTCGAAATAGACATCGAAAACGAGATCTGTGTCGCCTCGCTATCCGGAAAACGCTCGTACTCGTTGCGTCTGACCATCGTGTAGGTCCGTCGGTCGTAAGCTGTGAGGGTCATGAACACCGGCGCCGACAAGCGATACTTCATCCACACCTACGGGTGCCAAATGAACGAGCATGACTCTGAGCGCATCGCCGGGTCGCTCGAAGCTGACGGTTACGTGCCGTGTGATTCCGAAGCCGAAGCCGACGTGGTGGTGTTCAACACCTGCACCATTAGAGAAAATGCCGATAATCGCCTGTACGGCAACCTGGGCATGATCAAGAAGTTGAAAGACGCTAAACCGGGCCTGCAGATCGTGGTGGGTGGTTGTCAATCGCAAAAGGATCGTGGGCTGATCCAAGAACGCGCACCGTGGGTTGATGTGGTCTTCGGCACGCACAACGTCCATCATGCGGCTGATCTTTTGCGTAGATCTGCGCTTGAAGGTCCCCTGATGGAAATTCTTGAAGAAGCTGAAGCGTTTCCTTCGGCTTTGCCTGTGGTTCGTGAATCAGCGGTGTCGGCGTGGGTCACTATTCAGATCGGATGCGATAACTCGTGTGCGTTTTGCATCGTGCCTTCGGTACGCGGTGTCGAAATCAGCCGCCCGTTTGGTGAATTGATCGCCGAAATTCGGGTGCTTGCCGCCGCCGGTACCACCGAGGTCACCCTGCTGGGTCAGAACGTCAACTCCTATGGGCGCGATCTCACGTTGATGCATCGAGATATGGCCGACCCTGCCAAGGCCACCTACGACTGTGGCACCGGTTGGTTATCCGATCGTCGAGCGCGTCCGTTGTTTGCAGATCTCCTCACGACGGTTGGCGCCATTGAGGGTATACGTCGGGTTCGTTACACATCGCCGCATCCGAAAGATCTTCGACCCGAAACTATCGAAGCGATGATCAGTACGCCTACGGTTATGCCTCATCTGCATTTGCCGTTGCAGTCGGGCAGCGATCGTGTGCTGTCTGCCATGCGTCGTGGCTACACAGCCGAGCGTTACCTCGAACGGTTGGCCGCTGCTCGTGCTGCCATTCCAGACCTGGCTGTCACCAGCGACATCATCGTTGGCTTTCCCGGCGAAACCGAAGCCGAGTTTGAAGAGACGATGCGCATCTTTGCCGAAGCTCAATACGACAGCGCATATACATTTCA
>JANMEI010000281.1:0-7370 GCA_031376865.1 Acidimicrobiia bacterium
AACCTCAGCTTCTTCTTCTCGTCGTCGATGGACCCGGAGTCTGCGGTGCTTGGTCGGGTGGCCAGGCGAATTTGGGCCGTGACCATGCGAGATCGTTACGGTGCCAACGATCGCAGCCAAAAGCTGAAATACCACATCCAAACGTCGGGCCGGTCGCTGCACGCACAAGAGATGGCGTTCAACGACATTCGCACCACCCTGCAGGCGCTGAACGCGCTGTACGACAACTGCAATTCGCTGCATACCAATGCATACGACGAAGCGGTCACTACCCCGACGGCTGAATCAGTTCGCAGAGCGATGGCCATTCAGATGATCATCAACCGCGAGTGGGGAGTGTCATTTAACGAGAACCCGCTGCAGGGTTCGTTCTTGATGGACGAGTTGACCGACTTGGTGGAAGAAGCAGTGTTGGTCGAGTTCGAACGAATCAGCGAGCGTGGGGGAGTGCTCGGTGCAATGGAGACCGGATACCAACGCGGCCGAATTCAAGACGAGTCAATGCTGTACGAGCAGCGCAAGCACGATGGCACCCTTCCGATCATTGGTGTGAATACGTTCCGCAATCCTGAAGGTGACGAGATTCCGTTGATGATGGAACTCACTCGGTCTGCTGATGGCGAGAAGCAAAGCCAGTTGCAGCGCTTGAGTGAGTTCCAGCATCGCAATGCTGCCGAGCGCCCGGCCGCGCTGGCCCGATTGCAAGAGGCGGCAATCACGGGTGGCAACGTGTTTGCGGTGTTGATGGACGCCGTTCGCAGTTGCTCGTTGGGCGAGATCACGCAAACGTTGTTCGACGTCGGCGGCCGCTACCGCCGCAACGTGTAATGCCCAAGTCGGTCGCAAAGGGGCACCTGTTCGGTGAGCGAGTGACCAGTTGCAACATTGGCTGGAAAAGTCGCTCCGCAAAGACCGAAACACTTCGGCTGTTGTTGAAGTTCGTGCAGTCAAGAATCTCAAACTTGTCCGAGATGTCGAGTGGTTTCTGGAAGGAATGATGTTTCAGATGCTCGACTACGCCGATCACCCAAAGCGTTCCTTGAAGAATCGACCCTTCTACTTCATTGGGCGACGCGAACGCTTGCCCCAATAACTCGCCAGGCAACGTGTGCTGTCGGATGCCTATGCTTGGCTGATGAGCGACCTTCGGACAGACTCGACGGTGACCCAAACGGGTGATGGCAACTATGAGGTGCTGTTGTCTCGGGACTGGGAGATTTGGGGCCCGATGGGCGGTACGTGGCCTCGTGCGCGCTGCGTGCGACTGGTGCGTTCTCTGGTCGCCCTCGACCGGCCAGCATTGTGGGTCACTTTCTTGGTGTCGCCAACTTTGACTCGCCGATCTTGTTGACCTGTACCCCGCTTCGAAATTGGTGATCCGTGGCTCGATGCGTGCCGAACGCTCATCCTGGTGGACCTGGGAGCGTGGCCCGCAGCAAGTGCTCACCTCAACACCTACGAGTTTTTCGCGCCGAGCATCGATCTTGCATGCGAGTTTGTGAACGTTGATCCTGGTGAATGGCTTTACGTGCACTGCGACGCTCCGGCAGCAGCCAATGGTTTGGTAAGCAGTCATACCAACGTGTTTGCTGAGGATGGACGGCTGGTGGCTGCCGGGACGAGCCAATTGTTGTTCAAAGAGATTCTCCGGTGAGCACATCGATTTTGCGCCAGTGGTGCAGCATCGTCGAAGTCACACAGTCGTATGACCAATAGTGGCCGCCACCTTGTTGATCCCAGCACCGGTCGATCGCCAACCCGGCCAACGCACAGTAAGCCAGTGTGCCGACCGCACCATGTGCGGGCACCAGTACATCGCCCGAGGTGGGAAGGGCGGCCCAAGTCAACAGGGGAGCAAGGGCGTCCATGACCCGGTCCTGAGCGTGTTGCGCTGTTTCCCATCCGAGCACGCTTTGGTGGGGTGATGCGAAGAACTCAGTCGCTACTTCTTCGAATCGGTCAGATGGGAGGAAGCCGGTGGCCGAGCGATCGTTTTCGTGCAGCGCCTCAACGATCTCGTGCTCAATGCCAAGCGACCCTCCAAGGATCTCCGCGGTTTCGATTGCTTTGGTTTCCCCGCTGCTGACGATGCGTTGCACCGTTGCCAACCACGGTTGCTTCAACATGGCGTGGGTCCGAGCCCGTCCCGTCTCACTCAAGCCCCATTGAGGTACCGGCACGTTTGCATCGATCAACACTTCGGGGTGAGTCACAAACCGCAGAATCGCCATGTGTCACTTTGCCAGGTGCCACCCTAAGAAGCCAGACTGCACAACATGCCTCGCATCGCTGCCAACGGAATCGACATTGAGTACGCCACCCACGGATCGCCGAACGACCCGGCGCTGTTGTTGGTGAACGGCTTTACCTCGCAGATGACAACAGGCTTCGATCCGGTGATGGCCGAGATGTTTGCCGCTCGTGGCCGCTATGTGATCCGGTACGACAATCGAGACGTTGGCCTTAGCACCCACCTCGATGGGCACCCGGCGCCTGTCGCTGCATTGATTGCTGCCCGCAAGAACAAGGCAGAACTGCCGCCGGTTGCCTACAAGCTTTCTGACATGGCAGCCGATGGAATGGGATTGCTCAGCGCGCTTGCTATCGACAGAGCGCACATTCTGGGTTGCTCTATGGGAGGCATGATCGTGCAGACCATGGCGATTGAACATCCATCACGCGTGCTGTCGCTCACCTCGGTGATGAGTACTACCGGCGAATCCGACTTCGGTCAATCCACCAAAGAAGCAAACACCGCGTTACTGACACCGCCAGCCAACAACCGGCAGGACTATATCGATCAGGGTGTGACCATGCGACGAATCTGGAGCTCGAAGCGGCACTTCGACGCAGGCCGGGAAGCAACTCGACTTGGTGCCGATTGGGACCGTGGGATCGACCCGGCCGGACACGCCCGACAACTGTGCGCAATCATCTCGTCTGGTCATCGTGCCGATGCGTTGCCATCCTTGGATGTTCCCACATTGGTGATTCACGGACGCGACGACACGCTGATCGATCCAACCGGTGGTCTGCGCACTGCGGAGCTAATACCCGGTTCGATGTTGGCGTACCTCTCGGATATGGGTCACGACCTTCCACGTCCGCAGTGGCCGATGCTGGTCGATCTGGTGGTCGGTCACCAGAACCGCACCACCAGCTGACTGGGCCATCAACTAACGGGGAGTCACCGAAACGTCGAAGTGTGAAACTGCGCGGGCAAAAATATTGGCTTCCACCTCGGGTTCGGTGACAACTTCCATACGCGAGATGCGGCGCGTCATCTCTTCCAGCAGAACTCGCAGCGTGATCCGGGCCAGCGGGGCGCCAACACACATGTGTGGTCCGTTGCCGAACGACAGATGGTGGTTGGGTGTTCTTCGCACATTGAATGTGTACGGATCATCGAAGACTGCCTCGTCACGATTGGCTGATGGGTAAATCATGATGACCCGATCGCCCATGCCAATTTGCGTGCCCGACACCTCCGTTGGCTTCATGCACACGCGAAAGAAGTTGTTCAGCGGCGTGACCCACCGGAAGATCTCTTCGACGGCGCTGCTCACCAGCGACGGATCAGCTGCAATGGCATCCCACTGGTCTGGATGATCAATCAGCGCACGCAGACCATGGGCGATGGTGGTGCGGGTCGTTTCCGAACCTCCCGACACGAAGAGGCCGCTCTCGTGGTAGATCGTGCGAAGATCCATCGGCACGCCATTGACGGTGGCATTGGCCCACACCGCCAGCAGATCAGGCGCACTCTCGTGCGCCTGCGGGCGAGCGCGGTGCTCGTCGATGATCGATTTGGTGACATCGAACAATTCAAGATTTGCCATCATGAACTCGACTGCAGTTTGCCCGTCACGCTGGTGCATATCGGTGCGCATCAACCGCTCGGACCACTCTTTCAGTTTCGGCCACAGGTCTTCGGGGAATCCCATCAGTCGGCACGTCAATCGAGCAGGGAGTTGACCAGCCAGATCGTTGATGACCTCCATCGATCCTTTCGCCAACGCGGCGTCGAGAAGCTCAGTCACCATCGCCCTGATCTCGGGCTCTCGTCGCGCAACTGCACCGGGTGCAAAGAATCGCTGCACCAACATCCGCTGCGTTCGATGCCCCGGGTCGTCCTGCGCGATCATGTTCATTTCTTCACGGGCCGGAATAGCTCGGTAACTATGGGCCGAGGGGAACAGATCTGCGCGGCGTTCGACCATCAACACATCGGCGTGACGGGTGATGCCGAACAGCCCATTGCGTTTGTCGTGATGCACAGGGTCATTGGCCCGCAGGTCTCGCCACACCTCGTGCGGATTCGATTGCCACAGGTACGGATCAAGCAGGTCAAGGGAACTCACCAGCAGGACATTAGGTGCCCCAGATGATTGCTTCCAAGTGGGCGCTGTGCGAACCTGCAATCTATGTCTGGTTTTCACCACGTTGCCTATGCCTGCCGAGACCTTCAAGAAACAACCGCCTTCTACGAAGCGATGGGTTTTCCGCTGGTTCACACCGAAGTTGCTGGCAAGGTGATCGGCGAGGAAGAACACTTCTTGCGGCATGTCTTTTTCGATACCGGCGACGGAAGTTGTATCGCATTTTTCGATCTCCATGGTGTGGGCGAAAGCGCTGAATGGGGGACCGACGTGTCAACCGGGATGGGCTTGCCGGTATGGGTGAACCATGTTGCGTTTCGGGCCACGCAGGAACGTCAAGAACAGGCCCGCGCCTCGTTGAAGGCGATGGGCAAAGAACCGCATATGGAGTTGGACCACGGCTGGTGCAAAAGCCTGTACGCGCTTGACCCCAACGGCATCCTGATCGAGTTCTGCCGAGACGTCGAAGGGCTGCCAGCCTTTACCGAAGAAAACCGAACTGCGGCGTTGGCGATGATCACTCAACTGCCTGATTAGACCTGGTTCGGTGCGGGCACATAGGGTCGCATCATGAGCGACTTTGAAGCGATCCTGTACGACGTATCCGATGGCGTTGCCACGATCACGCTGAACCGACCCGACAAACTCAACGCGTTCAACGGGCAGATGCTGAAAGAGTTGTTGGCAGCGTTCGACCAGATCGATGCGGACGACGATGTACGCGCACTTATTGTTACGGGTGCCGGCCGAGGATTTTGTGCTGGTGCTGATCTCAGCGGCGGCAGTGGCACCTTTTCAGCCGGCGTGGACAACTCGAAGAAGGACTCGTTTGATCGAGACGGTGGGGGACTTATCAGCCTGCGTTTGTTCGACCTGAAGAAGTTCACCATTGCGGCTATCAACGGGCCAGCAGTTGGTGTTGGTATCGCCATGACCCTGCCGATGGACGTTCGGATGATGTCGAGCACCGCAAAAGTTGGTTTCGTTCACGTGCGTCGGGCGATCATGCCTGAGGCTGCTTCCACTTGGTTCTTGCCCCGAGTGGTTGGTATCTCGAAGGCACTGGAATGGGGTTGCACCGGTCGACTGATTCAGCCCGACGAAGCGCTTGCAGGTGGCCTCGTGCGGTCGGTTCATGCCCCCGAAGATCTACTGGTGTCAGCCACTGCTCTTGCCCGCGAAGTGGCGGACAACGCAGCTCCAGTTTCGGTGGCGGTAACCCGTCAGGCGATGTGGCGGTTGTTGGGTGCGCCCCATCCCATGGATGGCCACAGAGTTGACAGCCGGGGTGTTCGGTTCTTGGCACGTTTGGACGATGCCCGAGAAGGGGTGGAATCGTTTTTTGAAAAGCGAGCGCCCCACTTCACCGGAAAACCCAGCACTGAGATGCCTGACACAATGCCGTGGTTTGACGAGCCTGAATTTTCTTGATTCACGATTACGCCGCAGCGGAAGCTGCTTCTCGAGCTGCTGCTTTGCGAGCAGCGGCCCGGCGTGCACGCTTAATCAGGCGTCGCTCATCTTCGGTGGTGCCGCCCCAGATGCCATCATTTTGGATGGTGGCAATAGAGAACTCAAGGCACTCTTCACGCACGGGGCAGCTGGCACAAACCCGCTTCGCTAGCTCGACCTGAGGGGCCGCGGGACCGGTCTCGCCGATCGGGAAGAAGATCAGCGTGTCCATTCCCTCGCATGCGGCATCGAGACGCCATGTGCCGTCGTTCCACCGACCGAGCCGACTTGATCCCGCCACGTTGTGCAACGACAACAGGGTGTTGGGTTGCTGGGCGCTCGGCACCATTGGTGCTGGTGCTTCTTCGGTAGGGGAAGTGTGGATGATGACCTGGTCGTAGGCGGAGAGGGCCAGGCTGACGTGGTTCGAGATATCCATAGCTGCATCCTATGGAAGTCTGAGCAATCGCTCAATCAAAACGTTCGCTCAATCTTGTTTGGAAATACCACTCATCGCAACGAGCTATTTCATTTGCGAGGAAGCCCACGATTTGAGGGCTTTTTGCAGTTCTGGTTTGGTTGATGAATAGGTGAAGGTCACGCCGCCGTCGATTTCAGCCCGAACGATCTTGAGGTTTTCGGTGCTTTGCTCCAGCTCCTCACGTCCAACCAAGTTCTTTTTGCTGTTGACGCTGAAATCTCCAACGTTGCGTCGGGCCAACAGCAGTGCTTCGGTCGAACGTCGTATGGAGTCGATGGTGTCGGTGTCGGTCGGCGAGGCAGCCACAAACGTTTCGACGATGCCATCAGCCGAGTCGGTAAAGGTGTGTGCTGTTTTGGTGGACCAAAGGTTTGTTGCGTCGTTTGCTCGCCGATCGTCGCGCTTGTTGCCTTGCAGGGTGCTGAACATATTGAGGCCAAGTAACGCCACCACGAAGACGCCGCAGACCAAGACGACTGTTCGGCCCCGAACAAACCCGACTGGTGGTGCTTCGCCTTTTTTGAGATCAACCGAATACTTGGTCTCGGGCTCTTCGGTGCGCGGCGTTGACATGTCTCCAGTGTGGCAGCCCAGCTGCTTAACGAAGAACCGGGACTTAACGAAGAACCCGGACTTAACGAAGAACCGGGACTTAACGAAGAACGATGAGCGCCATGCCGATCAGCCAAGCGACTGCCAGCGATACTGCGGCGTACTTGCCCAAGAATCGCTTGCGCCATGAAGGAACAGACGCAATCACGATGAACACGACGAGTGCCAGCACCAGGAACTTCACCTTGTCAGTCTGGTCTGAATTCTCTACCCGATCGTCAGAAGTTGTTGAGATTGTTCACTGGGGGAATGGGGTAGAACGGCATGATGGTCCCCGAGGTAAGCACCAGCCAGCTCAAGTCGTTGGTGCCAGGCATCGTTGTCTTCATGGTGGTTTTCGCATTGGCGGCCTCGTGCAGCGCGCCCCAAAACCCCAAAGCTGTCAGTTACACACCTAGTTCGTCACGAGCTCGAGCCCCGGTTTCACGCTTGACCGAATCGCTCGC
>JANMEI010000299.1:0-4010 GCA_031376865.1 Acidimicrobiia bacterium
TTCCAATCCAGCGACTCCCCCACCAACAATGTTCACTACACGACCCGTGGCGGCCGCCGCAAGAAGCGGCTCGGCTAGGTCGACCGTTTCGAACCCAGTACGAGGATCAACAACACAAGTAATGATGGGATTGCGATTGTCGCGAACCTTGCAGGTCTGATTACACAAGATGCATGGCCGTATGCGCGCTTGCTTATTCGATCGAACCTTGACGACCAGATCCGCATCCGCTAGCTGAGCGCGGGTCATCTCGACCCCATCGCACGCTTCTGAATCGATAGCCCATTCGGCCTGGCCGACATCGACGATGGAACCCTGAGCGATGACCGGAATCGCGAGGTCAGCGGCACGCAAACCCACCCGAACCTGACGGGCAAGGTCGATACCAAAGCCGGGTTCAACATGGCCGTCCGGGCGGGTGAGGGCTGCGGAGAAGATGGCGCCCCGAACAATGGTGATCACGTCGACAAATGGTGCCAATGCCACTGCAATCTGAACACCCGCTTCCGGAACGATGCCAGCCCACGGCGCCAACTCATCAACGGACAACCGGAGCCCAACAACCCCCCGGCCGACTTGCGCCCGTACCGCGTCCAAGACGGTGCGGGCGAACCGCAACCGATCTTCGCCATACTCATCAGCGCGCATATTGGTGAGCCCAGACAGAAACTGCCTGACGAGAGAGAACTGCCCGGCATTGATCTCGACACCATCGAGACCAGCATCCATTGCCAGCCGGGTTGCTTCGGCAAAACCAGCAATGACTGCGTCGATATCGGACTGCTCCATCACTTTCGGAACTTCACGTGTTGCTACCTCAGGCACCGCCGATGGCGCCCACAGCTCGCGCTGACTCCAGTGCGAGATGCCTTGACCGCCGCTGTGGCCAAGCGCGGCCAACACCACCGGGGCATCGATCGTCGAAACTGCGCCTCGAATTGCCGCCCCGACCGCGTGCCATGACGGAGCACACTGCGATGCCAACGGTGCACGCTCGTATGGCCAATCAGAAGGATGCACCGACGCTTCTTCCAAGACGATGATGCCAGCCCCACCTGCTGCCCGTCGGGCGTAATAGGCACTGTGCGCGGGCGAAAACGACCGACCGATACCAAGGTTGGTTTCGTGGGGTCCAAACATCACGCGTGACGGCGCCCGAACACCAGCAATATCTAACGATTCGGTCAGTTTCATCAGGCGCGCTCCGTGATGAGTTCGGCGAAGGCCAGGGCTCGTTCGTGCACCACGCTCGGATTCATGGTGATTTGCTGGCCTAAGGACTTGGCAGCACGCGCCACGGCGGCAGAACACATGGCCACGTCGGCACCGTCGAGTAGTTCTTTGATTGGACGAAGGCTCAAGGCGTCGACCGCTACCGTTGCCGCTCCCGATATGCATGTTTCGATGGCCACTGCGGAATCGACCTGGGTATCGCTAAACGCCAAATGACGCACCAGTCCGAGGGCCCACAGATGAACCCATAAGCGCTCATAGTTCCAGGCGGCTTGCAACATCTGCGCACCGGTTGGTTCTTCGGTCAAGATGAAGTCGTTTTCGCTCACGGTGAAGTGATCCCACACCTCGTATGCGTCAGCGAAAGCAAACGTCTCGATGAGTGACAGGCCTTGACCGCGAAGGGCATTTACACAACAGGCCAACGCACGTCCACGCACACTTGCCACATCGGCAACCACTGCCGAAGACTCGACGGGGGGCGCAAGCACATCGAGAGGGAGTTCGGCTGACACGCCCCACATCGACAGGTACTTTTGCGTGCGCGTGCGCCGCCGGTGCGCCTCGTCGCTGCCCACATCGGGATTGACTGCTTCGTTGGAAGTCACCAAAAGACTCGATTACGCGCGACTGGTGCGGCCGATAGTGACAGGGATTGGTTTCGAGTGTCCGGGGCCAGGCGACGGCTTCACCACCGAACCACCCGCAGCGCTGAGCGCAGCCAACTCATCGTCGGCATTGCCCCACACACACTCGGGGTCGGGTCCGTCGAGCGGCAAACCGGTAAAGAACTTGGCGGCCATGCAACCACCCTGGCATGCATCGAACGATCCACACGATGCGCACGCCCCTGGGTTTTGTGGCTCTCGCAAAGACGTGAAGAGGTCGGACGATTTCCAGATGTGGTCAAACCCGCCAGCGTCGAGCACGTTGCCAGCTTTGAACTCGTCGTGCAGCACGAACGGACAGGCGTACACATCGCCAACGGGATCTATCAGGCACACGATTCGACCAGCACCGCAGAGATTCAATCCTGGAAGACTCTCCCCCAACGCAGACAGATGAAAGAACGAGTCGCCGGTGAGGACATGGGGTCGCTTGACCAACCAGTTGTACAACGTGCGTTGATCGGCTTGGGTGGGATGTAGTTGATCCCAAGTGTCAGCGCCACGTCCGGAAGGTCGTAAGCGCGTCAATCGAAGTTCGGCGCCATATGAGGCTGCCAGCGCTTCAAACGCATCGAGCTGCGGCACGTTTTGACGGGTCATGACAACGCTGATTTTGAACTGGCCAAAGCCAGCGTCGGCCAGGTTGTTCATCGCAGTGATCGCGGTGGCAAAACTTCCCTCACCGCGAATCGCGTCGTTGGTGGCGGCATCGGCACCATCGAGCGAAATTTGAATATCGATGTAGTCGCTGCCACTCAGTCGGCGTGCGGTGGCTGCGTCGATTCTCGAACCGTTGGTTGAGAATTTGACCCCGACACCACTGGCCACAGAGTGATCGATGATCGTGAAAAAATCTGACCGGATCGTTGGTTCGCCGCCACCGATATTGATATAAAACACCTGCATCCGAGCCAGCTCATCGATGACGGCGAGGCATTGCGCGGTGTCAAGCTCGCCAGGGTCGCGTCGACCGGAAGATGACAGGCAGTGAATACATGCCAGGTTGCACGCGTAGGTCAGTTCCCACGTCAGGCAGATTGGTGCGTCGAGGCCACTTTTGAGTTGTTCAACGAGCGGAGCCATTTCAACCCTGGCCAGTCTGGATCGGAACGATCATGTCGGAACGAAGGAGCGACTGAAGCGCCGCTATATAGCGAGGGAGACTGGCATCAACCACGCCATGGGCGGCCAATGTGGCTGCCACCGAACCGTATTGGTCGAGCGACTTGACCACTTCAACCATCCGAGGGGACTTTAAGAAGACCAGTTTTCGGTTTCCGTAGTGGTACACGAGCGCCCCGAATGGTTCGGGGCGCACGGCGACACTGGGGTGCAGTCGATACGACTGCTCAGCCATGAGGACCGCGGGGTCCAGCACGGTTGGTTCGAGGACAACGTCAGACGACACGCACTGACGTTACCCTGAGGACTGCACTTCGGTGTGAGTCGGTGGTGTGAGTCGGTGGTGCCAGTCGGTTGGTAGTCGGTGTTGTTAGTCGGCCTTCGACTGACGTTGTGCGGCCCACTGATGCATGACCAGTTTGTCCAAGATGCCCGACAGCGTTCGGACTTCGTCGGCCGACAAACCCGACAGGAACGAGTCCTCCCCATCGGACTGTGCACCAACGGTTTCTTCGGCCGCAGCTTCGCCCGCGGTTGTCAACTCGACGATGACGCGACGGCGGTTCGACGGATCCGGGCGACGGGTAATGAGGGCGGCCCGTTCCAGCGTGGAGAGCAAGCTGGACACGCTGGGGGGAGCGATGTCGAGCACGTCTGCCAGCATCCCTGGTTCGGTTGGACCCATTGAGCGAAGCGCAAACAACACCCGAAACGAGGCCCAGGTGCGGCCCCGTGGGCGGTGAACAGAGCTTTCCAACGCTCGCTCGGCCAGGCTTGCCGCCCGGGTGAGCCGCCAAACGGTGATGTTTGACGATGGGTCGCGACCAGGCTGTAACGAGGCGAACGCGTCCGCCATCTGTTGTTGATATTGCATTACGGCAGTCGGAAGCGATGCCGGTGCACCACTCTCGACGTTCCCCCACGGTTGAGACACTCGATCATCCTAACAGTTGACTAGACAACGATATTGAGGATAACACCTGCATC
>JANMEI010000315.1:0-2178 GCA_031376865.1 Acidimicrobiia bacterium
TACCTCAAGACGCTCGTATGAGCGCCTACGATCGCTTTGCCCGTCTGTACGACACATTCATCGCCCATCCTCTATTCAGCCAACTCGTCTGGAATGATCAAACAAGCTCGCCGAAGGGTTGGCCCCGGCCAGTTTGTTCAAAGTGATGTCTTTCAAGCCCCCTTTGATGACGAGTCATTTTCCGTCATCATGTCCTGGGGCCTGTTCCATGTGATTGGTACCAGCGAAGATCTACTCAGATCGTTCCACCGACTGATGCAACCGGGCGCAACACTCAGCCTGTACACACTGGTATCGGCCAACCGAATCGTCGGCAATACCGCTCTGAAGATTCTTCATAGATGTCATCAAGCGGTTCCTGCCGAATCGGCAGATCATGTTCGCCGTGTCGTCGGTACGCACCTCTCGATCGAGTCCAGCTACCAACATGGCAACATGCTGTTTCTTACCGCTCGGAAGCCAAACTGAGCAACCGGTTACTGAGGCAAATCAGCAACGAATCCGGCCAAATCTGTTCCGGGGGTCCCTTGGTTTTACCCTTGCTGGCCCGGCCGCAATCCGAAGGCAAGTTGTGCTGATCGCCGAATGAACCTGGTGGGAAAAGGTGGTCGTTTGCGTTGCGGAAAGGCGGTCTCGTCGAATTCCGGCACGAACAACGCACCTCGATTGCTGCCGAAGAGGTACACGGGATAGGCGGTTGCGCAAATGAATCGCCCTAAAAGGGTTGCTCGTCGTCGCTGAAACGATGGATCAATCGGCTCCACCGAGCCCAGATCGGTTTTGAGGTCCACTCCGAACCAATCACGAGCGCGCCGCAACATGATCGAGTTTGCGGGATCGTCGCCCAGGTCGGCAATCACTGCCGCATCGAGCGACACAATGTCAGTACCAGCCCAGAATCGAGCCAAGGTTGCCGGAGTTCGACGCCCCATCACGCCAAGAGGGCCGTCAGCGCAGGGTCCCCAGGCATCGACAATGCCAAAATCAGGAGGCGCGAGATCGAGCGTCATCATGACTGCAGTACGCATATCAATTTCACGGTCGATATGTAGGAGCGTGTCGCTTCGGTCTCCCATGCCTTGCATGGTTGAAAATGACAGATGGGCGATCTCGGTTGGGTCGCCTCGAAGTTTTGACACGACAATGCGAACATCGGCGTCAACCCAGGTACTTGACAGTGTTTGTTGGGACAATCCGCGATCAAACGCTGCTGTCGCTTGATCAGTGGACGCGTCGACTATTCGATAATTCGCGGATACAAACCCGAAGTACTCGGCCACGTTCAGAACTGATCTATTGGCATAGTAACGGTCGTAGATAGTAGGAGCTTCCACCACAACAACATTGGTTGCACCGTGCTGACGCGAGTACCGAGCGATGCTGTCTACGACCAACGGTGAACCAATGTTGGAGCGATCGTTGCGGTGATAGCCGAGCATAAAGGCGGCTTTGATTGCTACTGAGCCATGAGGTGCCGAACGGACTGTTTGGTCGAGGCCGATCCCATCCAGCATGGGCCACAGCGTCTCATCAAGATCGGATTTTGTCGGGTTACTCCTCATCACTGGATTGGTGGGCCGCTTCATGGTTCGTGTGCCAGAGTCGCGTACGTGAGACGGAACGTGAAATGGCGAGATATCTGCAAGTTGCGAGATGACGTCTTGGGCGCCGACGGTTGATCGTAAGCGTCCCGTTTCATCGATAGCGGCAGCGAGTACCCGGAACGCCTGTTGGTGTCGTCGTTCATCAGCCGCAATCCGCTGCACGGCGTCAAGAGCTGCGGGAGCAACATGCTTCATCAGCAACTCGTACCCGAGGGCTGCTGACTCCTCGAGCGCAACATTGAGGGCGCAATATCCGCGGAAGGTTTGTTGGTGGCTCAGTTCCTTGGCGAGCAACGGCGGCACCCGTCCGGTCAGGCGCCCAGCGGTAACAATGATGCGGGCAGCAAGAGCTCTGACAGGATCCTTACGACGGTCGGCGTGGTTGCTCGTCGAACTCACCCAACCGGATATGGCGCCGATGAGTTGCCGGCCGAAGATCACGGTGGTTGAGACCGGACGTGCACCCTTGGCGAGGCGCGCTCGCGCATAGTCGACGTGCATCTCCTCGTCTTTCCAGATCCACGCCAGCGTTTGCCGAATCACCGCGCGCAGATCGTCCGCAACATCGAGCTGT
>JANMEI010000321.1:0-3826 GCA_031376865.1 Acidimicrobiia bacterium
TGAGCTGGGGGCATCGCCACGGCACGAACTCCATCACAGAACGCCAATAGCGACACCTCTTCGCCGAACAGCATCTCCTCCACCAACACCTTGGCACCTGATAACCCAAACTTGCCGTCGATCAGTGCTGCTCGCAGCGCATCGATAGTCTCTTCGACGGTGTCGGGAACAACGACTCCTTTGCCTGCCGCAAGGCCGTCGGCCTTGACGACCATGGCGATCCCGCTGTCACGCACCCACTCAATTGCTTCGTCGACCTGTGTCGCATCAAAGGACCGGCTTATTGGAACGGCAATGCCATGTCGTTCACAAAACGCACGTGCGGCCACCTTCGATGTCTCTAACTCCCCCGCTGCTTGTGACGGCCCAAACACGGCAAATCCGGCCGCCACTAGCGCATCGGTGACCCCTGCTGCAATGATAGTTTCCGGGCCCACGATGACCAGATCGGCTTCGACCGTTCGTGCCAACGTGAGGACTGTATTGGCGTCAGTGACATCGACCGCGCAGGCAGTCCCTGGCGTGCCAGCATTGCCCGGAGCAACGAAGAGCTCGCCACACAGCGGCGATTGCTGCACCTTCCACGCGATGGCGTGCTCACGACCTCCACCACCGAGGACTAAGACACGATGCGTGAGCTGGCTCATCGAAGGACTCCTTCAAACAACGACTTGTCGCGGATAGACACTGGAACCGGAATCGGATACTGGCCGCTGAAACACGCGTTGCAGTATCCGTCTGCTCGACCAATGGCCTTCATCATCGAAGGTAACGACAAAAACGACAACGAGTCGGCGCCAATATGCTGCTGCAACGCGGGTTCGTCCATTCGATGCGAGATCAATTCGTCATAGGTGCCCATATCAAGGCCCATGTGACAGGGATGCTGAATCGGTGGGCAGGTGACCCTCACATGAACTTCGGTTGCGCCAGCTTCTCGCAACATCCGTACGAGCGGCCCAGCAGTTGTGCCGCGAACGATGGAGTCGTCGATCATCACCACACGACGACCGGCCAGGTTTTCGCGAAGCACGTTGAACTTCATCGCCACTCCCATGTCGCGCAGCGCTTGACTTGGCTCGATGAACGTACGGCCGATGTATCGGTTCTTGATGAAGCCGTCGTTGAATGGGATCCCGCTTTGCGCGGCGTACCCGATCGCCGCAGGAATCGACGAATCGGGCACCGGCACGACGACGTCGGCTTCGACCGGTGCTTCAATCGCCAACAACTCTCCCAGCCGCTGACGAACATGGTGAACACTGGTGCCATCCCAGACGCTGTCTGGCCGAGAGAAATACACGTGTTCAAACGAACAGCGAGCCAATGACGGCACGGCAAACAGCGAGCGGCGGCCAGTGCACTGCGCCCCGCTGAGCGTCACGATTTCACCCGGCTCAACTTCTCGAACGTCGGTCGCACCCAATGTTGACAGCGCTGACGTCTCTGACGCCACCGACCATCCTCCGTTCGGCAACCGTCCTATAGACAGCGGCCGGAACCCCCAAGGGTCTCGCACCGCAATGATCCGGTCCTCGACGAGCACCACCAATGAGTACGCACCTTGCCAGGCTGGCATGGTTCGCTCGATTCGTTCTTCCCAACTTGATCCGGTTGCGCCGGCCAGCATCAACACCATCACCTCGGTGTCAGACGTTGCCGCTAACGGAAATCCTCTCGCCAACAAGTCGTCTCGCAACTCGGCGGCGTTCACGATGTTGCCGTTATGAACCATTGCCAGTGGACCATGTTTTGTTTCCACCAAGAATGGCTGGGCATTGCGCGCCACCGAAGACCCCGTTGTGGAGTAGCGAGTGTGCGCTACCGCATGATGGCCTGGCAGCTGCCGCAAACGTTCTTCGGTCAGCAATTGAGTAACGAGACCGGTGTCTTTGTGTATACGCGCCGCAGTGCCATCGCAGACTGCAATGCCAGCTCCTTCCTGTCCTCGGTGTTGCAACGCGAAGAGGCCGAAGAACGACAGTCGCGCCGCCTCATAGTCGTCGCTAGTTGGTGGAAGCGTGACTCCAAGAATGCCGCACATGTCAGTTGGCCTTGCTGTTGAGAAGCGGGTTGTTTTCCGACGGGACGAGACAGGCGGCGTTCAACGCTGCAATGATCCGGCTCACTGGCGGAGAAGGAGCAAGCGCAAGTGAGGTACCCGTCAGTCGTTCATATGCGCCTTGGTAACCGGCAGCCACCGCATCCCAAACCGACTGGCGGAGCATAGGAATAGGGCCGTCGCCGCGATAACCCACATCAACAAATGCTCGGCGAATGATCTCTTTGTCGAGGCTCTGGGGCTCGGTTCCGGCGGCGAGGCGCTCCTCGTATGTTTCACGCTCCCAATAACGACTGCTGTCAGGGGTATGCACTTCGTCGATCAGGAGTAGCGAACCATCTGAACCAACACCGAATTCGTATTTCGTGTCGGCCAAGATCAGCCCGGCCTGTTCGGCAACTCGCTCACCGTGTGCAAACAGCTGTAATGCAGCGGAACACGTTGCCTCCCACAGATCGTTGGTTACCAACCCGCAAGTCACTACCTCGGCGATCCCAAGCGGTTCATCGTGGGTTCCAGCTTCGCCCTTAGTGGTGGGGGTAATCAACAGCGTTGGGAGCAATTCATTTTTCCGAAGGCCATCACTCAGCCGGTGCCCGTCAATCACTCGTGAACCAGCTTCGTAGCGTCGCCACAACGACGTGTCAGTGACGCCGGTGATCGCCCGACGGACGATCACTTCGACGGGCAGCGGAGTGGCCGCACGGGCTATCAGCACGTTGGGATCGGGAATCGACAGCGCGTGATTTGCCACGATTGGTGCGAGCTGTTGAAACCACCACCACGACAACTCGTTGAGCATTTGTCCTTTTCCGGGAACCAAACCGATCACACGATCAAATGCAGACAGGCGATCGGTGGTGACAAACAGCCGGCGAGGCTCCTCGCCGGCTGATTGCGTTGGTAGCGCCCAACTGATTCGTACCTTGCCGACCCGCCGATCTGCCAAAGGCAGGTCGATGTCGTCAAGACTGAACGGCGGTAGTTGGGAGTCCATGTTCAGCCTCTGTTTCTGACGTGGGTCACGCCGTTCGTAAACAGCGGCAACGCCAGACCAGCGTTCTCTCCTCGATGAGAGCGTGGATGTTGATGAACGCGCACATGGTTCTCTGGGTGCGGCATCATCCCCAGCACCAAGCCCGAGGCATCAGTGACACCAGCGGTATCACCCACCGAACCGTTGGGGTTGGTGCCGTCGACATACGTCAACACCCGGACATCCGATGGGTCTGATACATCGGCTTCCGTCGCGACGTAGCGACCCTCACCGTGGGCCACCGGACAATGAATCGGGCTGTTGAGGCCAGTGGTCCACACCGATGGAGTTGCTGAAGAAGCGTCGAGCGTTACCCACTTACACACGAATCGACCAGATGCGTTGCGGGTCAACGAACCGGGGAGCAATCCACTTCGCACCAACATTTGAAAGCCATTGCAGATTCCAATGACCGGGCGACCAGTTGCGACAAACGCCCGAATCTCATCGCCGATCTGTCGAAGCTGGACGGCAGCAAGAGTTCCTGCTCCAAGCGCATCCGCGTGCGAAAACCCACCAGCGAAGACAAGCAACTGTGCGTCGTCTAGAGCTGATGGGCGAGCAATCAGTTTGCCAAGAGCCACTTGCTCGGTTGTTGCCCCTGCCAGTTCAAGCGCGTAAGCGACATCGTGGTTGCGATTGGTACCCGGGGCACTGACGACCAGTGCTGTCGGGTTCATACTGCACCTTCCTGAACCACTGCAAAGTGTCCCTGCCAGGCGACCAAC
>JANMEI010000506.1:0-1752 GCA_031376865.1 Acidimicrobiia bacterium
GTCATCGACCAATCTTCGTTGGCGGAATCGATGCTCAGGCAGTTGACAACCAGTGGCTGATTCAGAATTGCAGCAACGTGTGCCATTACTTCGTTGCCTCGATCGGTGCCGCACGCCATGACCACATCGGGCTGACGCGTAGCAACCAGTTGAGCCACCGCCTCACCCCATGCTTCAGGTGCATAGTCAGACAGGATGTCGTGATCCAATGAAACGACCTCAACGCAGCCGTATCCGCCGCACGCCGCTGCCAGCGCTTCGGTGCCGCCACATACGGCAGCAATCATCAAGCCGCCATCGGTGAGTGTACGCGCCGCAGTCATTGCTTCCAGTGACGCATCGGAAATGTCGCCCCGGTCGTGTTCGATAACAACCATCACGGTGCGACTCATGACAACACGCCCAATTCTGCGAACAGATCAACGACGGCCGATGCCGCTTCGGGTCCGGTACCCAGCACGATGGTGGTCGAAGCCTTTTCCGGTGGGCGATGCAGTTTGACTCGAACCTGGCCACCTGCAACGGCTGTCGCCTCGATCACTTCAACAGCAACTTTCTTTGACGACAGTCGACCCTTCATCGTTGGGTAGCGGGGGAGGTTGATTCCTTCTTTGACACCGACAACGGCTGGGCGAGGCAACTGATACACCTCGAAACCAGCGTCTATGGGACGGCGCACGGTCACGCTGTCGTCACCGATTTCGATTCCCTTGCCACCGTTCACCATTGGGCGGCCCAGCGCGCGGGCTACTCGTATGCCTACTTGGAATCCGCCCGAATCGGCTGACTCGTTGCCAAACAGGATCAGGTCAAATGCACCATCACGAGACTCGACCGACTGAATGGCCGCAGCCAGTGCCGCTGCGGTTTGCTGCGGGTCCCAGTTGAGCCCATTCGAGCCCGAAACGAGAACACACTTTTCGATGCCGACGCTGGCCGCGTAACGCAGCTGCTCTTCTGATTCGGGGGGTCCCAGGGTGATGACAGTCGCACTGCCGCCATGTGCTTCGGCCAACTTCACTGCTTCTTCAACGGCACACTCTTCGTGCGGCGACGTGGTGAAGCCAAGGTTGGCGGTATCGACCGCCAACGCATCGGCGGTGACGTTGATACGCGATCCGGGTGCGGGCACCCGTTTCACACAGACAGCAATGCGTAACGACATGGCAGTGATTAGCCCTTCATCCGTGCGTCTTCAGGATCGAACAATGGCTTCGAGCCTACCCGGGCAACGGTCACCGGGTACAGCTCGTTCATGTACATGACCTTCAGGTTGGTGTTTCCTTCGACCGCATGATCAAGGGGCAGATACGCCATCAGTAAGAACTTGCCGACGGATGGTCCCATTGCGGCAGTAGTGACCCGTGAAATGCGGCCGTGCGAATCCAAGATTCGCTCGCCATCAGCGGTGACGATTGGCTCGTTGCCACCGACCGGGAAACGCTTGATGCCCGAAGCCGAGGTGTGGTCATCGATAGTAAGCGTGCACATGACCGTGGATGCGCCAGCTGCACGAGCGGCAACATAGGCCTCTTTGCCGACGAAGTCAGCAGCCTTTACCTTTGGTCGATCCAAGCCAGCTTCGTGCGGCATGTATTCGCTTTCCAGTTCCGAACCCATCAGACGGTAGCCCTTTTCGATTCGACCGGTGGCGCCGTACACGCCGATGCCAACCGGGGTCACGTTGTGCTGTTGGCCTGCTTCCCACAACGCGTCCCACAACGACAAACCGTGTTCCATCTTCGTGGTGAT
>JANMEI010000331.1:0-1775 GCA_031376865.1 Acidimicrobiia bacterium
GCTCGGCTGCTTCGGCCTCGGGCAACAACCGGGCGAGTTCGGCATCGAGTTCTGCATCAGACCGGGAAGGATCGTGGTGGAACAACGCCAATGCACCCACTTCACACTCACGAGCCACATGCATTGCATAGTCAAACGTTGAATGACCCCAATGAGACTTGGTGTCCCAGTCATCGTTGTTGTACTGAGCGTCGTGAATCAGCAGGTCAACATTGCTGACAAGTTCGCGCACCCGCGGATCGATTGAAACCAAATCAAGTGGCGCCTGATGATCAGGAAGATACGCAATGGAGATTCCGTCGGCATCGATTCGGTATCCGAGGGTGGCACCTACGTGCGGTACTGGTTTTGCAGTCACCTTGGCCTGGTCAACAGCAAACACATCGTCGAGCACATCGAAGCATGCATACGAACCCCGGAGTTGTTCCAGTTTCACCGGGAAAAACGGCGGACGCACAAACTCGGTGAACATGTCCTTCACGCTCTTGCCGTCTTCGGAGGGGCCATAGATGGTGAGCTGCGCACCAGGACGATCGGCACATGCCAAAAAAGGAAGGCCCTGGACGTGGTCAAAATGGAAGTGCGTAACTAGCGCTGTTGCCTTAAACGTTCCGTCGTGTGGCTGTGACTCGCCCCAGCAACGCAAACCGGTTCCGAGATCAAGCACGATGGGCTCGCTGCCCTCCGGCTCTACCACCACACACGACGTGTGACCACCAAAGCCTGAAGTCCGTTGCGTTGAGCACGGCGTCGAGCCTCGAACGCCGTAGAACGTGATCTTCAAGCGAGCCCCCTCAGACTGGCTGCGCCCTCAACGGGATTCAGGCGCACTACTGATGCAAAAATCAGAAGTAAATGAAACATAACGGTTCGAATACGCGATTGCATCTGGTTGTGACGTCTATCTCAGCGCTACGGTGCCATTTGTGACACAAGCCGCAAACATTGAATCACTGCTTCCGATCAACGGAACCCTTGCCATCGTGAAGCGTGATTGCCCCACGTGTGAATTGGTCGCACCGGTGATCGTTCGCCTGCAGCAGCAGGGCTTTCTCGACCTCGTTGCCAGCCAGGATGACCCGTTGTTCCCGCAAGGCGCCGACGTACTTGACGACCGAACGTTGGAACGTTCATGGCATGTGCGGACCGATACCGTGCCGACCATCGTCCGTTTTGTCGATGGGGAAGAAGTGGCTCGGCTCGAAGGCTGGAACATGGCGCAGTGGGACGAGTTCTTCCCGGCAG
Source organism: Acidimicrobiia bacterium (assembly GCA_031376865.1). Lineage (GTDB taxonomy): Bacteria > Actinomycetota > Acidimicrobiia > Acidimicrobiales > JANYDT01 > JANNBN01. Next base: position 1,246 of record JANMEI010000331.1, read on the forward strand.
CAAGCATCGCCAGCACCCACAACAATCTCCCCCACTGGCGACCGGGATGCGGATCAATGACCGAAGACTTTGGGATGCCAGAAAAGCTGGCTGCACGATACGGCGGGGAATCCCTGCACAGTCGGCGAGTCGTGTTGGCAGCGGCGGATGACGAGTGGGAGCAAATGTTTCAACGCGGTTGGAGCGACGGATTACCGGTCGTGCCTCCCACACCCGAACGAGTGATGCGAATGCTGGCCGGCACCACCCGGTACCCGCAAGACGTTGTCGCCATCGTGCCACCAGACTTAATCGATTGCACGGTGGAGAAGGTTGCGATCAACGCAGTGATGGCTGGCTGCTTACCTGAGTATCTCCCGGTTGTGATCGCCGCATTAGAGGGTGCATGCACTCCAGAGTTCAATGCCCACGGCCTCCTCGCCACCACCTATTTCGCCGGGCCGGTGCTCATCGTCAACGGTCCAATTGCCACGAACATCGGAATGAACAGCGGTGTGAACGTCTTGGGGCAGGGCAACCGCGCAAACTCG
>JANMEI010000507.1:0-5543 GCA_031376865.1 Acidimicrobiia bacterium
CCTCGCAACCGTGCCCGGGCGGTGGCCAACTCGGCGTCGGTGAACGCACCATTTTCGATTTCCCACTCGGCGATAACTTCACGAAGTCCACGGCTAGCCAACTCTCGGTGGGCGGCCTGAGCCATCCACGCGGAGACGTTCAACGACTCAGCATTTGCTGCCTCACGGACAGCGTTAGCGAGTTCGGATTCAAGAGAAACAGTCAGACGCTCAACAGACATGAATCGATCACACTTCTTCATACTCAGCAAAATCAACCGCAACTCACCAGCCGCAAACCTGCCCTCAACCGCCGGGAACGGCTATAGCTTTTGGAAGTACCTTGCGACGGGCCAACGTTCGAAACCAACTTGTTCATACGCCGCTCGCGATGGCGCGTGTCCAGGATCGTCCCCGGTTTCCACCATAACGATTGCGAGCCCTGCTTCACGCATGAGCGCCATCCCGTGGTCCATGAGCATTTTGGATACGCCACGCCGCTGATGCGCCGGGTCCACCGCAAGGATGTAGATCTCCCCCATCTGATCTTCATGATGGAAACGAATCCCGATCCACCCGAGAATCTCGGCCCCTTCGCTCTGATTGTCGACCGCAACCCAAATGCGTTCCGGTTCGTCCCGCAAGAACGCGGAGATGTCGGCGCTCTGACGCGCCTCCCACCCTTCGGGATAGAACGCGGCGTAAACGTAATCAGGAACGGCGGGTTGCATCGCCGCAAACACCGGCGTCCAGGCTCGGATCGAAAGGGCACGCACGTCAGACGTATCGCGTTCTTCGAAGGGACGGAGCGTGAACGAAACCATGTCACAGTTTCGCAGAAGCGTCTCAGTCGCTTCGACCCGAGACTTTTAACCTTCTTCTTTGATTGGCCACAAAACAAGGGCTTGTGCGGCCTCTTCGGCGAGGTTGGCGAAGTCGACCTGTGTTCTGATTTCGTCGATGCCCGCGGACTTCCACGCAAAGATCAGATCAAATGGTTCGCTGGGTAGAGGATTCAGCCAGAGGCCAAACGTCACCCCGTCATCATCGCCACTACCTCCCTGACGGATAAGCATCATTCCCTCGGGTCGAGTAAACGGTGGCCATTCCTCAGATTCATACGGGAAGATTGCAATGCCATCGGAACTCTCGATGCCATACATGGCACGGCCGGGACCTTCCCATGCCGACTGATGGCGGTTCGAGGGAACATGATCAGCAAAGCGAACACCGATGTCCCAAGCAAGCCCATTGGGGTAGGCGACGAACTTCGTCAGCACCACGGCGCAGTCTGTGGTGTGATGCATGACCAGAGACTCGCCGAGCGGCTTGCCAACGACCCGCGCCGCTGGTCTGTACCAATCGGGAACTACGGGCCGAGCCGGCTCGGTCGGACGGTCATGGTCATCGAAAAAACCCATGTTCGGAGATTATGCGGTTGTGGACGCGCCCACTGTCATGGCGGCAGCGATGTCGTTTGCCTTTTGTTCGGTAGATGTCTGCAGCCCGCGAAGTACGCCGTCGACATCAACAGGTGATTTGTTTTGCGAGAGTTTCCATTTTGCTTCGATGGAAGTGATGTGCAGCTCGACGCCAACAATTGCGGCGATCATCGAGTCGATGTAGTCACGCGGCGCATCGTCAACGGACCACGGCACCGACGATGTCACCTCATGCTGTGCTGTAAGTGAACGTACTAATTGTTCAACCCAGACCGGATCGTCGTGAACGATCAGATTCCCGCGAACCTGAATGGTGATGAAGTTCCAGGTGGGGACGACTTTGCCGTGTTCTGCCTTGGTTGGGTACAACGTTGGCGAGATGTAGGTGTCAGGGCCACGCCAACATGCGAGCGCTTCGATAGTTGTGTCAACGTGTTTCCACTGTTGGTTTGCACGGGCAAAGTGACCGCACAGGCTGGTGGCATCGCTGTTGAGTTGTAGAGGCAGAAACGATGCTTCGATGCCGTGAGTCCCGTACGTGATGAGCTCGGCTGCTCCAAGGTCACGAATCGTGTCGAGAATCTTGTCGTTGTCGGTTTGTGCGAAGTGCTTTGGGTTGTACATCGAGACTCAAACCCTGAGTTCGTCGCCAACAGCGACGGTGCCAGCCGTGGCTACTTCGGCGTAGATGCCGAGGCATGCAAATTTTCCGAACCCGCCAAACTCAACTCGGTTGTGCTTGGCGATTGTCTGCAACACTGCGAGTTGGCGGGGCAGGTCTCCCTGGGCAAGGGTGGTCATGACACATCGAGGGCTTTCGGCGCCGAACTGTAAGTGTGCAGATCCAACCGATCCGGCTTTGTCGACCCATTCCTTCTCGATAAACCCAGTACCGAGCGGCGAACTGATGACGATGCTGGGGCGAAATCGGCTGATACTCAATTGCAACTGATCATCGAACGTTTGTAGATAGTCGATGCTGTTGACGCTCAGCAGGTGAAGAGCAGCAAGATCTGCGAACGTACCTTTTGGGGTAGACATCGCGATCGGCAGATCAATGGTGACATCGGAAAGCGCCATGCCTTCCATTTCTGGCCAGTACGACTCATAGATTTCATCGGCGCCCGTGGCGCGCTCGACGCGGACCTCTCGCCCCAGCAACCCACCCAGCAAATCGTTGATCGCCGGGTCGAGCACTTCGAACTCAGCCCCTTCAATCGTGACGATCACTTTGGAACCCGCCGAACCAGCGACTTCAGTCGATCTTGCGCTGCAGGCCAGCAGTATCGGGCCGTCTTTGGGTGACTTGGCGCTGAGAATCTTGCCCGTTTCGACGTCTCGCACCGCGTACGCCCGATCGCCGTCGATGCCCAGTTGAGTGAGGCCAACCGATGTCAACAACTCGCCTTGCATCGATTTCACGGGGTACCGCCTGATTTCGAGAATGGTGCCGACGGGGTTCATGTGTGCATGTTACATAATCCGACTATGTAACATGAGCACATGTTGATCGACCACAGGAACAGTCCTGACAACGCAAGCTGAACGCAAAGCCCAGACCAGAGCCGCTCTCCTTGCCGCTGGCCGAGAGCGCTTTGGAACGGTCGGGTTTGACGATGTGACAATCGACGAGTTAGCCACCACGGCGGGGGTTACGAGCGGTGCCCTCTACCACCACTTCGCCAACAAGGAGGCGCTGTTTGAGGCGGTCTTCGACGCTGTCGAAGCAGAGCTTGCCGGATCTGTGGCAGTTACGGCTGAAAGTTCTCCAGTTGGAGGCTCAAGTCTCCTCGCAGGATGCTACGCCTACATACGGTTAGCAAGCGTTCCGTCAGTTGCGAAAATCGTACTGATCGATGCCCCAGTGGTTCTCGGCCCCAGCAAGTATCGCTCGATCGACGAACGGCACTTCCTCCCCATGCTCACTTCTGCCATCACATCGTTGCGGCCGCAGGATTCCGATCAATCGTCAGCAATTCTGTCTCGAGCAGTGTTCGCTGCCCTTTGCGAACTCGCGCTTGAAGCCTTTCTCCATCCCGATGCCCTCCCTGAAATCGACGCAGCGATTCACACACTCATGTCAGTCTGCGGATCTGGACATGTCGTTGTTCCTGCTCTTGCTTGATTTCGGAGCGGCTGGATATACCAAGAGTAATCTGTATATACTTCGCTCATGGGAAAGCACCTGGTTGATCTTGACGACGACGCCTTGAGCGCGGCGCGGGCCGAACTTGGCACGACCACGATCAAAGACACAGTCAATGAGGCACTGCGGCGAGCAACTGCAGAAAGAGCTGTACGTATCAACGATGCGCTCGATGTCCTCGCCGATGCTCACTTTGATGATCGAGAAGAAGCGTGGCGCTAACCCACCTGGCCGATACGAGTGTTCTCAAACGATTGGCAAACCCGAATGTTCGGGCGATCGTCGAACCGCTTGTGCAGGCGGGCCGTCTGGCGAGGCCGACAATCTGCGATCTTGAAGTTGGCTACTCAGCACGAAACGCAGACGAGTGGGATCGGTTCATTTCGGCTCTTGGCGCATTCGATCTGGTCGAGACCACGGCACAGCACGTGACCCGAGCGTTGCAAGTTCAACGCATCCTCGCTTCGCGAAGCCAACGTGGTCGGAAAATCCCTGACCTTCTCATTGCGGCTGCTGCCGAAGCACTCAACCTTGCGGTTCTCCACTACGACGCCGACTTCGATCTCATCAGCGCCGTTACTGAACAACCATGCCAATGGGCAGTCCCCGCAGGATCAATTGACTGACAGTCTCTACTTACCTCGGCGAGGATAGACACATGGCTGTGTTGAGTATCGACGATGTGCTGGTTCTTCGGATGCGAAATCTGCTTCTCGCCAAACGGGCGGCGCGGACACCGGCAGAGGTAGTGGCATGGATGGGTGCGATGCAAGCTCAAGATCTGGCTAGCGGTGAGTGGTCGTTCGGGGTTCGCTGCGGCGGCCTGACACAGGCCGACGTTCATCAAGCGACCATCGATCGTCAGATTCTGCGTACGTGGCCTATGCGCGGCACCGTGCACTTCGTTCCACCGGCCGATGCCAAGTGGATGCTAGAAGTCACCGGACTTCGCGCACTGAGGGGTGCGGAGGGCCGACGCGCCCAACTCGGTCTCACCACAGCAATCGTGACCAGAGCAACCGAAGCACTCCATGCAGCGCTCAGCGGTGGGCGTTCGCTGACGAGAGCCGAATGCGTCGCGTTGCTCATCGATGCCGGCCTGCACACCACCCCAGAACACGGTTATCACTTGCTGTGGTACGCGTCACAGATCGGGGTGACGTGTATTGGCCCACAACAGGGCAAAGAACAAACCTTTGTACTCCTCGATGATTGGGTACCAGCCCCGAACGTTCTCAGCCGGGACGAAGCCCTTGCGACACTGGCGATCCGCTACTTCCAAAGTCACGGACCAGCGACCCAGAATGACTTCGTCGGATGGACCGGACTGACCGCCAGCGATGCGAAGCGAGGCATTGGAGCAACGGGAGACAGGATCACGAGCATCGAAACGGCGAGCGGACCAATGAGTACATCGACAGCATCGCTCGACGACCCGATATCAAACCGAGCCAGAGATGAAGAGTTGCTGCTCCTCCCCGGTTTCGATGAATATCTCCTCGGATACAAAGACCGCTCGGCCATGCTCGCACCAGAGCATGCGAACCGGATCGTTCCCGGAGGAAATGGAGTCTTCCGGCCCACCATCGTCAGCAAGGGACGAGTCATCGGCACCTGGAAACGTGACATCAAAAAGCAGCGAGTCGACATGCATGCATTTCCCTTCGAACCGCTCACCAAAAGGCAATATCTTGCATTCGAACAAACGGGTCATATGTACGCTGAGTACCTGCAACTCGAAGCCAACTTCATCGAGCCCACACGCCTCACCATTGAGTGAGGCGACAGAAACTTAGAGTGGGGATAGCGGTCCGAAGAATCCATCGATACGTTGGACGAGACCGTTATCGGCGATCGTCACAATGTCGAGGCCGACCAAGACAAGACGTTCCCCTTTACGGAACTCCCAGTTGTAGCGGAGTCGGTTGTGGTGTTGGTCGATCGCCGACGATGGAGCAAGGTGTGCGTCCGGATGC
>JANMEI010000244.1:0-4958 GCA_031376865.1 Acidimicrobiia bacterium
CGTGCGGGTCGAGGACTGTACCGGTCTGTCCCGGCTATGCGTTGCTCGAAGTCGCGATGGCTACACCGATTGGATTATCGAGAACGAACGAGGCATGACGCCTCAGCGAGACAACTTCGCCGAGCACTGGGGTATCGAGGACCCACGCATTACCAAGTGTGGCGACGACTACTTCATTACGTATACGGGGTTCTCCGAGGGAGGGCCGCTCATTTGCCTTGCTTCCACCCGAGATTTCATTACGTTCGAACGACGCGGCGTTCTCATGCCACCGGAAGACAAAGACGCTGCACTATTTCCCGTTCAGTTTGATGGACGATGGGCTTTGCTGCATCGACCGGTTCCGAACCTCCAGTTGGGTGCGCATATCTGGCTGTCGTACAGCCCCGACCTTCACCACTGGGGCGAGATGCAGATGCTGATCGACGCGCCTCGAGGGGGTTGGTGGGATGCCGGAAAGATCGGCCTGGGGCCTCCCCCATTGGCCACCGAGCAGGGGTGGCTCATCTGCTACCACGGAGTCAAACAAACCGCAGCCGGTTCGCTGTACCGACTAGGTCTTGCGTTGTTGGATTTGGAAGATCCCTCGAAGTTGTTAGCGCGAGGAAACGAGTGGGTGTTTGGGCCAAGTGCACCGTACGAGCAGAACGGCGATGTGCCCAATGTCGTGTTTCCCTGCGGGTGGATTTTGGAGGACGACAACGACACCATTCGCATGTATTACGGGGCGGCCGACACCTGCATTGGAGTGGCAACCGCCAGCGTTCAGTCGTTGCTTGAGTATCTGCATCGACACCGCCGGTAAAAGTCCGCGGTAAAGGTCCGCTATGAAGCGGGACCATTGGTTGATCGTCAGCCTACTTATGACCCTGACGAGGGACGTGGGCCAATCGAAAGGATGAACCTACGCCAACCAGAGGAAAACCATGGACCCGAGTGAAGCCAAGAAACTGCTAGTGAGTGATCGTCATCGCTTGGAGGGCAGCCGAGCGACGTTGCTTGCTGACGAACATTCCGGCCATCCACAACAAGACGCCGAAGCCACCCCGCAAGACTCAGCGGAAGTAAGCGAGCAACTGGTCAGCAGGACCGACTCAACCTCAGAACTGTCAGCGGTCGAGAGTGAACTTGCCGACGTGCTTGCCGCACTTGCTCGGCTGGGAGCAGGCACCTACGGATTGTGCGTCGATTGCGGAGAGCCCATTTCTGACGAACGCCTGTTGGCGGTGCCGTCGGCTGAGCGTTGTGTTGACGATCAACGCCAATTTGAACATCCCAAACACGAGCTGACCGAGAAGTAAGCCGAGCATGACTGAGTCAACGATGGTCGAACATTTGTTTCTTTTTTGGTTGACTAACGAACTGGTGTTCTCGTAAGATATCCCCATGGATCCGCTCGTCATCGCACAACAAGGTGCACAAGATCTTGCTGCTGCACTCCAGCGCTCACGGGTAGGAACCAACGAAAACGTCTTTACAGCGCTCCTTGGACGACTGGCCGAAATCCAGTTCTCCGGTCAGGATGCTGACCATTGCTCACCCGAACAAGCCCGGATCGGCCTCACCGAAACCGAAGCTGCGATCCGACGATTGCAATCACTCATGATCGGATTTGTCACCAGGCTCGACGCCGGACGCGACGCGATCGCATCAGTGAAACGAGCGACCGGAGTCTCAACTGCAACCGCTCGCGATCTGACCACCGCTGCAGTTGTCGCTGAGAACTTTCCAGGTGCCGCAACCTTGCTCGCGACCGGGGAGGTGTCGGTCGATCATCTTCGATCACTCGGCTCACTCCCTACCGAGCTGATAGACGACGCGTTGATTCTCGAAGCCTCGACACAATCAGCCGATCAGTTCCGCAAGACAGTTGCCCAACATCGGGTGAAACTGCAGTCCACCTCCCTGTCCGAAGAACAACGCGCCACCAGGTCTGTGACGTTCTTCAAAAAACGTAACGGATGTGTCGGCGCCACCATCGTGCTGCCACCCATCGAAGGAACCGAGTTCGTCACCACCCTCAACGAACTCTGCGACCAAGCCTGGGCCACCGCACACCCCGAACGGGCTTCAGTCATAGGTGGACATAACGACGAGCCACGCGAGCAACGATTGGCCGACGCATTGGTGACCTGGATGCGAGCCAAAACGTTGAAACTCGGCAAACCAGCCGTCATCATCACCATCGATGCCACCTCCCTTGACGCTGAGATCGTCCCAAACCAACCAATCCCGTTGAGTGACGCGATTGTCACGATGGCACGCGCAGATGTCTACGCAGCGATACGGGACGGTACCAACGATGTAAACCTCCGGTTCGGACGTAACAAACGAGTCGCCACACCGCTGCAACGCCTCGCCATGCTCATCGGCCAACCAACCTGTGTTTACCCGGGATGCGCCACGTCCGGGACACGATCACAAGCGCACCATCTCATCGAATACGAACACGGTGGTCGCACCGACATAGGCGAACTCGCCTACCTCTGCCAGCCACACCATCAACACCTCCACCAACACCACCAAACACTCCGCTACATCAGCGGAACCTGGACCATCACCAACGACACCGTCAACAACACACCAGCGCAAGCCGCCTAACCAGCAGCCACTGCGTCGGACTCCCCCACCCGCTCCTTGACAACCGAAACACCGGGCGCACCCGGCAATTGGTCTGCTGCCAAGATCACTTCTTCTTGGCGGCAGATTTCTTCGGGGCTCCCTTTTTCTTGCCCGCAGACTTCTTCGCAAACAGCAGCGGTCCAGCAGCTTCACCTGCTGATTCAACATGGGCCGCCGCTTCTAGGAGTTCGTTGACTCCATCCACCATGTACTGCGCCACGTCCCACAACCCAGCCACTGTTTCTCGGCAAGCCAATAAGCCCACATACACCTGGCCCATGTACGACATCACCGTCATGTTCAACCCGATGCCATCAAAGATTGGGCCCATGGGGTACCACTCCACCAACTGGGCGCCCGACGAGTACAACGGAATCTGCGGTCCGGGCACATTCGATATGGTCACGTTGTAAATCGGCTTGTGTCGATTAGCCAAGCCCATGGTGGAGTACAACCGGGCCGCCCGTGCCGCCACCGCAGGCGCAGCGAACTCTGCCCAGTTCGACAGCGTGTCAGCACCGATTGCGTTGATTTGTTCCTTTGCCAGGGTGGTCTCGGCCTTGATCAGATTCAGCCGCTTTACCGGGTCGGGCTCTTGGGTTGCTAGGCGCACCAACAATTGACTCACCCGGTTGCCCATGCCTCCCTTTTGATCGGTACTGCGGACGCTCATCGGCACCATCGCAATCAGCGGCTCGCCCGGCAATTCTTTCCCGTCACTCAAGTACCTTCGCAGCGCCGAGGCACAAACCGCCAACACCACGTCGTTCACGGTGCCGCCAAGTGCGCCACGAATCGTCTTCACATCAGCCAACGAAAACTGAGTGTATGCAAACTTACGATGCGACGTGATCGGCACGTTGAAACTGGTTCGTGGCGCCCCGAACGGTGTCGCTGCCGTCGGCGCACCCTCAACTGAGGTCTTTCGCAGATTGAGCGCTACCTCTGTTGTCCGACGAACTGCTTTCACCAACTCTGCTGGTTGGCCCGTCAGGCTTCGTAACGCATAGGCCAAAGTTTCTACGTCAGACGGAATTCGGTCGGCCTTGAAAGGCCGGCTTGGCGGCACCACGTCTGGCGGCACCGCAGTGGTATCCAACAGCGCAGTGGTGAGTTCTGCACCCGATGCGCCGTCGATCGCCGAGTGGTGGGTTTTGGTGATCATGGCAATTCTTCCGCCCTCCAACCCTTCAACCACTTCCATCTCCCACAACGGACGTGATCGGTCCAAGGGGCGGGCCATAAACTGAGCGGCGTATTCGGCCAGTTCAGCTTGCCCGCCAGGCGACGGGAGTGCTGCTCGCCGGACGTGATACTCGATGTCGAAATCTGGATCGTTGATCCATAACGGATGATGCAATCCAAACGGCACCTCTACCAACTTCCACCGAAACGGAGGCAACAGGTGTAACCGACTTGCGACAGCCGCTTTCACCCGCTCATAGGACCCAGCATCGGGGTCGTTGCCCGGGTCAAACACGTACACGGCGCCCACATGCATATGGTTGTTGGGTGTCTCCATGTAGAGAAACGATGCATCGAGCCCGGTCAGTCTGCGCATGCGCCGACGCTACTTGAGTCAGTGCTACTTAAGTCAGTGCTACTTGAGTAGTCGAGACATCCGTCGATCAGCCAGCAACTTGCCATCGGTCTGACACGTTGCGCAGTACTGCCAACTTTTCGACGCAAAGGCAACCTCACGAACCGTGTCACCACACACGGGGCACTCCTGACCGGTTCGACCGTGCACCCGCATGCCGCTCCGTTTCGAATCCTTCAGCTCCGATGCGGGTTTACCGGCACTTCGAGTGAGCGCATCGTCGAGCACTTCAACGATGGCATCGTGCAGTTGAGCCGCAGCAACCGGCGATGCAGCAATGGTCGACGCCGCACTAAACGGGCTCATCTTGGCCACATGCAACGCTTCGTCGGAGTACGCATTGCCGATCCCGGCGATCACACCTTGTTCCGTCAGCACACCTTTGATCTTCGCTTTGCCTTGCGCCTGCAACACTTCAACAAACCGGTCGATCGTAAAGTCCGGCGACAGCGCTTCGATACCAAGTGTGCGTATGAACTCAACATCGTTGGGATCACGCACCACGTGCACGCTCAGCCGCTTATCGGTGCCTGCCTCGGTGGCCGTAAATCCGCTGCCATCAGAAAACGTAACCCGCAACGCTTGCGGCCCTTTGGTTAACTTGGCGGGGCCCGTTGCTTGCGTATCGGTCCATCGGATCCAGCCGGCGCGGGCCAAATGAATACACAGGTGTACGCCCTCCGCAGTAGAGCAAATCAGAAACTTGCCTCTTCGACTCCACCCCTGGACCGTTTGC
>JANMEI010000517.1:0-7783 GCA_031376865.1 Acidimicrobiia bacterium
TATGCCGTTCCTCGACTGGACGGGCCACCCTTGGTGGCCGATTTGTCATCAGCAGCAGTCGCTTGGGTGACCCTCAACGACCACGCTCAATCTGGGACACCAATTCCATCCAACTGGGCATTTGATGCAGCGGGCCAACCAACAACAGATGCAGCCGTTGGTCTCGCTGGGACCATTGCTCCAGCTGGAGGACACAAAGGAAGCGCGCTTGCTTTATTGGTTGATGTGATGGCAGCAGGGATCACCGGTTCCTCGTTTTCCCATGAGGCGTCGTCATTTGGTGACAACAACGGCGGCCCGGTAGATGTGGGTCAACTCATCATTGCGATCGATCCGTCGGACCCACAGTTTTTGAATCGCATTGAAACCGACCTCGCCGCCATGACAACCCAAGATGGGGTTCGACTACCCGGAGCAAAACGCCTTGCCCATCGTGAAATCGCCAAACGCGATGGGGTCGAAGTGCCCGATCAACTGTTTGCGTTGTTGACGTCCTATGCGGAATCTGGCTCACCAGCGCAGGCCCCAACACCATGAGCGGACGAATCGCAGCTATTGAGGCCTGGCCGGTCAACGTGCCGCTTGATGACCCCTACCTGTTTGCCATCGGAACCTACCGTGGTCTCAGCCACACCGTTGTCCGGGTAACTACCGATGATGGTTTAACCGGCCTAGGCGAAGCCTTCTCGTGGCGTGACGCGGAGATCGTGCTCGGTCTTGCGCCATCACTCATCGGACAAAACTGCGACGAGCTACGAGGATCGCTCGACATTGACGCAACAGCACGCAACGCGTATGCCCAGTTCGACGGGGTAACGACCGAACGGGCCTGGGCCGCTATTGAAATCGCGCTGTGGGATATCGCGGGGAAAGCGGCCGGGAAGTCGGTCGCCGAGCTGTTGGGTGGGCTCGTTCGCAACGACATCCCCGTCACCGAATACTTTGCCTACCGGATCACGCGGGAGCGCACTCCGGAAGAGATTGCGATGTTCTGCGCGCAGATGGTGTCGGACTATGGGTCCACACACTTCGAAGGCAAGGTCGCGACCATGCCCCCAGACGAAGAGATGCGAATGCTGCAGTTGGTCCGCGATGCAATCGGCCCAGACCGAGAGTTACGCCTCGACGCTAACCTCGGGTGGCGCGCTGAAACCGCCATTGGCCTACTGCCGGCGTTACACGAGTTGAACATCACAGGAATCGAAGAGCCCTGCGGAACCTGGGAAGAAGCGGCACTCGTTCGCGCCCACACCGACATCCCCTTCTCCGCTCATGAGCCCGATTTTTCGACCGCAGCCCGTCTGGGGGTACCCAACACCTTGGTGCTGTCCGTGTTGTCGTGCGGCGGAATCGCACGGACCATCCGGACGATTGCCAAGTGTGAGGCCGCCGGCCTCGGGTTTTGGTTTTACTCAGGCGAGCTAGGGATCGCCACCGCTGCGTGCCTACAGGTAGCTGCAGCGGTCCCGTTTGTCGGGCGTGGCCAAAGCCTGTTGCGAATGCAGGCAGACGATGTGGTCCTGGGCGGCACCGCAGTGCCTCGCAACGGGTTTGTCCCGGTTCCGAACGGGCCCGGTTTGGGGGTCGAACTTGACGATGTTGCACTGGCCCGTTGTGTGCAACGTTTCGCCGACGACGGCGAGTACGTCATTTACGACGCCCCTCCCCTTCCTCGATTCTAAAAAATTTGGGCCGGGTGTTCGCGGTTGCAAAATCCGCGTACCAGTATGAGATGTCATGAGCACCGCCACACCGAGTACCAGCGACAGTCGTTCCCATAACGCCACCGAAGATCTTCGCCTGGGGTTGACGGCAAATATGGTCAACCAGGCGTCGTACGACAATGCCGTCACACGGTTTGCTGAACGCAAAATCAAGCTCCCAACGTTTGCTCAACTGGCCAATCCGCAGTTGACGCCACAGGATGCTCTGAGCGGGTTGGCCACGGTCGACCCCGACACCCCCGACCCGGCCAACCTCTGGCGGGTCAACTGGTACAACGACGCCGCGCGTGTTGGTCGTGTCGAGGTCCCAGAGCACGTCATCCTTCCGTCAGAGCTCACCGGTGTCGATGCCACCATTGTGGTAGTCCTTGGCAACAAGTTTCCGATGATCCGAGCTCACAAGGTTCTGGCCGCATACGCCTGCCTTGCCCCGCGAGTGGTGACCGGGCAGTTCGATCCAACCACGCAACGAGCCATCTGGCCGTCGACGGGTAACTATGCGCGCGGTGGTGTGGCTATCAGTCGGATGCTCAGCGCCCGTGGCACCGCGGTTCTTCCTGAAGGAATGTCAAAAGAACGATTCGATTGGTTATCGAAGTGGACTGAAGATCCGTCCGACATCATCCGCACCTACGGTACCGAGTCCAACGTGAAGGAAATCTACGACGCGTGTAACGAGCTGCAAAAGGATCCTCAAAATGTGATCCTCAACCAATTCTCGGAGTTCGCCAACTACGTCGGCCATTACACCGTCACCGGCGATGCGCTCGCTCACGTATACGACCACGTCGCGGCGCATATGCCCGCTACCAGCCACCCCAAACTGCGGGCGTTCACCAGTGCCACCGGATCGGCCGGAACCATCGCCGCCGGCGACAAACTGAAAGAACGTTACGGGTCTCAGATCGTCGCGTGCGAGGCACTCGAATGCCCCACCATGTTGGAGAACGGCTTCGGCGAGCACAACATTCAAGGCATTGGCGATAAGCACATTCCGTTGATTCACAACGTGATGAACACCGACGCCATCTCGGCAGTTTCCGATCAAGCCACCGATCATTTGGACCTCTTGTTCACCACCCCGGCAGGTCGAGCTCATCTCGTCGAGCGGATGGGTGTTCCGCAGGCGATCGTCGATCAGCTCGTGCACTTTGGGTTTAGCGCCATCTGCAACACCCTGAGTGCCATCAAGTACGCCAAGTGGAATCATCTGGGCGCAGACGATGTCATCATCACGGTGGCCACCGACGGCCACGAGCTGTACGTCTCCGAAGCAGAACATCTCTTGGCAACGAAGTATCCAAACGGCTTCACGGCCGTCGATGCTGCTGACGTCGCCGCCCGCTACCTTGGCTCCGTTGACACCGACCATTTTCTCGAGTTGTCTCATCGAGACAAGAACCGTATCTTCAACCTCGGCTACTACACATGGGTTGAACAGCAAGGTGTATCGGTCGCTGATTTCGAAGCGCGCCGCAATCAATCCTTCTGGCAGGGAGTGGCCTCGCTGCGAGAGCCGTGGGATCAGGCAATCATCGAGTTCAACCAACGCACCGGCATGAACTGAGCACGCCGATGACAACCGTTGGCGTCAGCCTTCGTTGCACCGGCTGCTCCACGGTGGTCGATCCACTCGATCCTGTGTCAGGTGGACCAACCGCTGGCTTTCGGTGCCCCAACGCTGACAGGGCGCCGCGCATAGATCACGTGTTGGTCTGGGAACCTCACTCCAACGGGGTCAGCGAATGGCCGACCGACGGCAATATCAACCCGTTCATCCGTTACCGGACCTTGCACCATTGCTACTGGCTCGCTCGTGCCCGAGGATTAACCGACCAGCACTACATCGATCGCGTTGGTCGCCTCGACCAAGCAATCGCAGCAATCGATCCTGCTGGCCATGGCTTTGTGATTACCCCATTCGATGTGTGCGCATCCGCCACCGATGCGCTCGGTGTGCGGATCTGGGCTAAGGACGAAACCGGCAACGTCGCCGGCAGCCACAAGGGTCGCCATCTCATGGGGCTGGCCATACATCTTGATGTCGAGAAAGTTCCCACCACAAAGCCGCTGGCAATTGCGTCGTGCGGCAACGCCGCATTGGCCGCTAGCACGATCGCCCGGGCGGCGCGTCGCAAGATCGAAGTCTTTGTTCCTGACGATGCAAAAGCCGTTGTGCTTGCGCAATTAGAGGCACTCGGGGCGACGGTCAACCGAACGGTCAGAAGTCCCGATTCACCGCCGGGCGATCCTTGTGTGCGTGGTTTTCATGAAGCCCTCCGCCGTGGCGCGTTGCCATTCTGCGTCCAAGGGAACGAAAACGGTCTCACACTCGATGGCGGCACCACACTTGGGCACGAACTCGTTGATCAGCTATCGGTCATTGGTCTGCAACCGTCACGGCTCGTCATCCACTGTGGCGGCGGGGCGTTTGCAACCTCGCTGATGCGAGGACTCGGCCACGGGGTCCATCTCAAGATGCTGCAGACGCTCCCACGTATCCACATCGTGCAAGCAGATGGAGCAGCTCCACTTCGACGGGCCTGGGCGGCGGTTGCCAATCGAGCACTCGACGCGCTCGGCGTGACTGATCTGCGCGCAGATGGAATGGCCTACGACGACCATACGATGGACGCCGAAGTGGCAGCACGCCTGGTGGAGCCCGATGCTTGGGAGGCTGTGACGGCAGCGTTGCAGTTCGCAGTGAGCAATCGATCGAGCCACATGTGGGTTTGGGAAGAGACGCCGGTCAGTGTTGCTGGCGGAATCCTCGACGATGAAACCTACGACTGGTTCGCATTGGTGGGGGCGATGATTTGCACCGAAGGATGGCCCCTCGTTGTCGACGACGAAACGTTGCTCGAAGCAAACAGCTTCAGTGGATCACACGCCGACGAAACTGGGACTGCTGGGCTGGCTGGAGTGGTGGCACTCCATCGAAGTGGGTTGCTCAGTGATCACGAAGACGTGCTCTGTGTCTTCTCGGGTGTCCGGCGCATGCACTGACGGCTTCTAAGCTCGTCACATGACGGCTGGACCCGAGATCGAGGCCAGCATCGTGCCACCTCGGACGCGTAACGCTGGCCTTGATGGCCTGAGGGCACTGTCGGTAGCCGCGGTGCTTGCCTACCACCTCGAGCTTCCGGTATTCGGGGGCGGATATCTCGGCGTCGAAGTTTTTTTTGTGATCAGCGGCTACCTGATTACGTCGTTGTTGATTGCTGAGCACGAACGAACCGGTCGTATTGATCTTCGAGCATTCTGGTTGCGGCGATTTCGGCGTCTCCTACCGGCCGTTATTGCGTTACTCATCGTTGTCGCGCTGCTGATCCCACTGTTGGCGCCCGATGCTGCTGATGTATTTCGTCGCGACGCGATTGGGGCGTTGCTGTATGTCAGCAACTGGTGGCAGTTGTGGTTTGGACAGTCATACTTCGAAGCAGCGCTGCGCCCTCCGTTGCTGCGACATCTGTGGTCACTTGCGGTTGAAGAGCAGTTTTATGTGATTTGGCCAATTGCGATGCTAGGGATTGTCCGTCTTCGACGTCAGATTGCAACGGCGTTGCTCTTGTGCGCAGCGACGGCAAGTGCGGCCGTCATGATGGTTGTGAACCATTCAGCTGCTGATGGCACCAGAGCATATGTTGGTACTGATACGCGCGCTTTTGGATTGTTGATCGGGGCTGCGCTTGCGATGGCACTTGCCGCTTTCCCCGGAGCGTTGCGCCGACGATGGCTCCCGTTTGTTGGAGTGATCGGACTGGCCCTGATTGGGTGGTGCAGTTGGTCATTGTCAGCGGAAACGTCCTGGATGTTTCCTTGGGGTTTCCTGCTGATCGACGCGGCTACCGTGTTCGCGCTCCTAGGACTGCTCGGAGTCTCGTCATGGTTCCGTGCAGCGCTTGGCAATCCTGTGCTTCGCTGGCTCGGTACGCGTTCATACGGTTTATACCTGTTCCATTGGCCCATCTTTCAGCTCATGCGCCCGCGTGTTGATCTTGATGCAGCGTGGTGGGTCAACCCGGCCCGGGTACTGCTCAGTCTCGTTGCCGCCGAGCTGTGTTACCGACTGGTGGAACGGCCGTTTCAAGTGCACGGCCTATCGGGTCTCCGCTTGGCCCTCGGCAAGCGCCTCGTGCCTGCGTTGACCAGCTGCACACTTGCCGTCGGTGTGATCGTCATCGGGCTGGTCACTACCAACTCCGCTGACCCAGAAGTGGATCTCGGCATTGACACCAGCCCTGATGCAGTGGCCCTCAGCACCCAAGTCACGACGTTTGGGTCAGCTGGTGAAGGAGAATCATCCTTCGCCCCTTCGGTTACCCAATCAACCATCACTGGCACCATTCCCGTCGGGGGATCTGCCTCGGCGGTTACGTCTGTGGCTGGATCAACTACTTCGACCATCGCACCAGAAGCGGCGCGCATCATTGCGATCGGAGATTCGGTGATGCTCGGAGCGACTCGGCAACTCAGGCGTTCCTTTGGTCAACAGATCGAAATAGATGCAGTTGAGTCTCGCTCGTGGTTTAAGGCTCCGGAGGAACTCAATCGGTTCAACGTGGTTGCCGATCCTCCCAAGGTCATCATTTTTCATCTCGGCAACAACGGTGCTCCCGAACAAGAGACGTTTAGACAGACCTTGGCGATTGCAAAGAATGTGCCGGTCATCGTCGTGGTTACGGTCAACGTGCCGCGCCGATGGGAGTCAACTACCAACTCGCGACTCAACTCCATCATCAAACTACGGCCCGATATTCGTATCGCCGATTGGAGCTCACTGTCTCGTGGCAATCGAGGTTGGTTCGAACGTGACGGGTTTCATATGACCGAGAAAGGCGCTATCGCATACACCGAGTTGATTCGGGCCACCCTGGCAGGGGTCGTTCCATCGGTCGCCCCAACTGACCCGCCTTCGGCTTCGCCCACTACCAGCACGACCACGACAACTACCACCTCGACGCTGCCAATCCCCGCCACCGAAGCGATCAGTACGATCGATACGACCAATGCGATCAGCATTTCCGTGCCACTGACCACCCTTCGCAAACCACAGCGCACGACATCGGCCACGCCGGTGCCAACAACGGTTCCTCCCACCGCTCCAATCACCGTGCCGACCCCGCCGACAACTCTGCCTCCGCCCGCCACCGCAACCCCGGCAGCGACTCCCGCACCGACTGCACCGGTTGCGTCCCCGGAACCCGTCGCACCTCCTCCATCAGAACCAGGTCCCGCAGCTGGCTAATCTCGCGGTCATGTTGATTGGTGCGCATGTTCGAGATCGAGATCCGTTGGCTGCTGCGTTGGAAACCGGGTCTGATTGCATCCAAATGTTCTGTGGCGATCCACAGAGCTGGAAAATGCCACCGCCACGCGACGACGCCGAGGCAATCAAGGCAAGTGGTCTTCCCGTGTACGTGCATTCGCCCTACATCGTCAACCTCGCCAGTGCCGACAACAAGATTCGCATTCCTTCTCGCAAGGTCCTCCAACAGTGTTGCGATGCAGCATCCCAGCTCAACGCGAAAGCCGTCGTGGTTCATGGGGGTCACGTGCGTTCGTCGGATGACATCGGCGAAGGAGTAGCTCGTTGGAAAAAGGGACTGGATTCGCTCGAGACAGACATGACGATCTACCTCGAGAACACCGCGGGAGGCGACTTTGCGATGGCTCGTCGATGGGACAATTTGGCTCGCCTCTGGGAGGTGATTGGACAGGATCCTCGCGTCGGGTTTTGTTTCGATACCTGCCACACCCACGCGTCCGGCGAAGAATTGGCTGGATCAATCGAAAAGGTACGTTCGATTACGGGTCGCATCGACCTTGTGCATTGCAATGGATCGCGAGACAACGAAGGATCCGGCAAAGATCGACACCAAAACTTCAGCGTGATGGGTTCCGATAACCAGATCTCGCCGCGGATGCTGGTTGAGTTGGTTCAACTCGCAGACGCTCCGGTGATCTGCGAGACACCTGAAGAGGGTCTCGCTTCAGACGTCGACTTTCTGAAGACTTACCTCAACAAAACTTCATGAGTGTTTTGGTGGTTGGCGATG